>JAGQRC010000199.1 GCA_020425835.1 Planctomycetota bacterium
GAGCGGTGGAGCGACCCCCGGGTTGCCGCTCTCCGATACGCTTCCACCCGCCGTCAGCACGATCACCCTCGCCGACGATCTTCCGGTGGCGGACATCCAGGTCGGGATCCAGGTCACCCACTCCTGGCACGGAGATCTCGAGGTGGACTTGTCGACGCCGGCCGGCACGACGCTTCGACTCCATGACCACCAGGGCGGCAGCGACCCCGACCTCGACCTGATCTGGTGGGAGTTCGGCGTTCCGAACGGATCGGCCCCCTACACCTGTGCCTGCACGATGCGACCGGCGCCGGGCAGCTTCTTCGAGATCTTCGGCGAGAGCTCCGCGGGGACCTGGTCCTTGAGCGTCGCCGACACGGTGCGCAACGATGTCGGCACGTTCGACGCCTGGTCGATCGCCATCTCCGACGTCGGTCCCCCACCACCGATCGACGGACTGGCCTGTTGGCCCGGGCTCGGCACCGGTGTCGTCGACGTGAGTTGGTCCAACCCGACAACCTACGATCAGTTGCGCGTCGAGGTCGACGGCCTCCCCGCGGCGGTCCTCGCGGGCGACGCGACCAGCTACACCACCCCGGGTCTTCCCGTCGCAACGTTCGGCGACATTCGAGTGGTCGGTGTCGTCGACGGGCTGTCATCGATGGCGCGCGTCTGCACGCCCTATCTCCCGAGCTTCCGCTCCGGAGTCGCGGTGGTCTTCGCCGGTGAGCAGCCGGGGAACGTCGATTCGGTCGCCGCGCTGTCGGCGGCACTGATCGCGTCGGGCCGATCGGTGAACGTCGTCGACGAGTTGACTCCAGCGAGCGTCGGCACACCGAGCAGCCTCTGGCTCTGCCTCGGGACCTACCCCGCGGCGCACGCGCTCTCGCAAGCCGAGGGGGCCTACGTCCGGGACTTGGTCGTCGCTGGTGTGCCCCTCTACATCGAGGGCGCCGACGTCTGGGGTTTCGACGACCCGACACCGTTGTCCACCGTGGATGGCGTGGCCGACGGCCTCGCCGAGAACGGCTCGGGAACACCCGCGTTCATCGCGGGCGAGGCGACCGTCGAGCTCGACCTCTCGGATCTCGCCGCGGCCTACCTGCCCGACCAGGGCGGCGCCGAGTCGACCGATCGTCTCGTGCGCGCCACCTCCGACGCGCTCGGACCGAACACCGCGGTCATCTGGCGAACGGTCCCCTTTCCAGGTCAGGACATGTACGACCTCGGGATCCTGTACGCGACGAACCCGCCGGCCGGCCGAGTGATCGCACAATCGTGGGAGATCGGGGGGTTCGATGGGGCGGTCGACACGATCGTCCTCCGCTATCTCGATACCCTGAGCCCGCTCCGTCCCCCGAGCGCTCCGGTGTTCCGCCGCGGCGACTCCAACGGGGACGGGAGCTTCGACATCGCCGATGCGATCGCGTCGCTCCTCTACATCCTCGGACTCGGCGCCCCGCCGATCACCTGCCTGGACGCGGTCGATGCCAACGACGACGGTCGGCTCGACATCGGCGACCCGATCTACGTGCTCAGTTCGCTCTTCGAGGGGGGCAGCCCTCTCCCGCCGGCGCCCGGTCCATTCGCCTGCAGCTTCGACGCGACGGCGGACGGCCTCGACTGCGGCTTCTACGTCGCCTGCCCTTGAGCCACACTTCTTTCGTCAATCGTGTCCGCCCCCGAACGCCCCTTTCGAAGTCGACATCGAGCGGCGTCTCCGCGACGCTGTGATCGTGGACTTCTGAGAAAGGAGAATCGGAATGGTCTCTCGAAGAGCGTGGATCGTGCTCCTCGGTCTCGTGAGCTGGACGGCGACGGACGCGGATGCTCAGGCGCTCCTGTTTCGTCGGGGATACTGCAATGCCGACACGAACCTCGACCTGGGGGACGTGATCACGATGCTGAACTACCTCTTCGTCTCCGCGTCGGCGCCACCCTGCCTCGACGCCTGCGATGCCAACGACGACGGGCAGATCGACATCGGCGATCCCGTCACCGCGTTGAACTACCTCTTCGCCGGCGGTGCACCGCTGCCCCCGCCGTTCGCGGCACCCGGAGCCGATCCGACGCCCGACCTCCTCGGCTGCGGCCAGGTCGCCTCCCTCGAGGTGCCGGCGATCTCCCGTCCCGAGGGCTTCGGCACGGATGGACAACTCGGACCGACGTTGACGTTCGGTGCGGCGACGATCTTGGAGTTGGGCGCCACCGGACTCTGGTGCCGTTTCGGAGGAGACGCGTGCGCAGGACCGGAAGGGGATGTCGGGACCGAGTGCTGCGACGGACCGCTCCCCTGCGAGTGGTACAACGCGCTCGGCGGAGAGTGGGTCGGTGGCCCCTCGGCCGGTGACCGTTTCGTCGTCGGAGCCACCGCCTCGGTGACGGTCCCCGCGGGGGCGACCGGCCTGCGCTTCTTCTTCAATGACGATCTGCAAGCGTACGACGACAACTCCGGATCGGTGACGGTGACCGTCGCCTACTGATCGGGGAGCTCACGCGCTCTCGACGTGCCTCTCGCGGACGCTCGACCGAAACGAGTGAAGCTCCTCCGCGAGCTGGCGCTCCCGGTGGTCTCGGCGAAGACGACGTGCCTCGTCGGCCGTCTCGCGCTGCGCGGCCGCCAGGATGTTCGCGGCGTGAACTCGGAGCCTGTCGGAGAGCTCGCTTCGAACCTCGCCGGCTTGCTCGCGGCGACGGTGAGGAGCGACCGTGACACCGATCAGCGGAGAGATGAAACCGAGCAGCAAGGCGAGCACTCCGAGAACAGGGAGGAGGAAACCCGACAACATCCGTGGCTCCCTTCTGAGAAGCCGTGCGTTCGAGAATGCACCTTGATCCTGGCGTCGTCTCTGTCAAGCTCTCGGGATGACGACGCTTCACGCATTCCTCGATGTCGACTACGGCCCCCGCGGTGACGAGCTCCTCAGAGAGCGGCTCGCGCGCGGCGAGGACCCGGAGGCTCGGCTCCATGGAGAGACGGCGCTGCACGTCGCCGTGCGACGTCGACGCCTCGGCGCAGTGGCGATCCTGATCGAGAACGGCGTCGACCTGGACGCGGTCGATCGACACGGCAAGACCGGTTACGCGCACGCGATCCGGCGGACGTTCGGCGAGATCGCCGAGCTCCTCGACCGAGCGGGCGCGAACACCCGCCTCGAACCGGCCGATCTCCTCGCCGTCTTCGTGACGCACGGTCGGCTCGACGAGGCGCGCGCCATACTCGCGGAGAACCCCAGCTTGGCCCGCACGGGAAACCCCGAGGAAGATCGCTTGCTCGCCGATGTCGCCGGGCGCCCCGACACCGCGCCGGTCGAGCTCCTGATCGCTGCCGGTGCCGACCTCCGCGCTCGGGGACTCGACGACGGCACGCCCCTTCACGTCGCCGCCTGGTTCGGACAACCCGGGAACGCGCGGTTGCTCCTCGACGCGGGCGCTCCGCTCGACCTCTTCGACTCCGTCCACAACAGCTCGCCGGTCGGCTGGGCCGTGCACGGATCGCGGTTCTCCGGCGGAGCGTCCGAGCGCCGACAGCCGTACATCGAGTTGGTGCAGATGCTCATCGACGCGGGTTCGAGTCTCTCCTATCCCGACGACCCCGGGGGGCGCACCTACCTCGAGAGACTCCACCAGCAGGCGGCACCGTGGGTCCGCGGCCTGCTCCCGGACTGAGCGAGATCGTTCACCAGGAATCGTCGATCTCGGGATCGAGCTCCAGCGCCTTCTCGTGATCCGCCGCCGCCTCCTCGAGTCGCCCCAACGAGACGTACACGAAGCTCCGATTCAGGTAGGCCCAGGCGTTCTCCGGGTCTCGACGGAGCAGCTGGGAGTAACGCTCGAGAGCGATCTCGTACTCATGGTCGGCGTGAGCATCGTAGGCGCGGTGCGAGAGCCACGAAATCGACCACGGGCACCAGAAAACGGGAGCGATCGTCACCGCGAGGAACAGCAACAGGCCCAGCGAAGCGACAACGCGAACAGGTCGTCGAGCCAGGACGCCTGCGACCAGGAGCCCGAAGGCAAGTCCCGAGAAGTGTGCGGCGTTACCGATCGAGAGCACATCGAGATGGGTCGCGATCACGCAGAGCACTGCCCAGAGCAGGAAGAGCCGCACGATTCGGTCATCCACCACCTCCGCGAACTCCGGATAGCGGCGACGCGCCCCCCACATGAAGCCGAAGATGGCGTATCCGACGCCTGAGGCTCCGATTCCCGTCGTGTCACTGACCGCGAGCTGGGACGAGGAGCTCACCGTGGCGGCCATCAGGTAGAACGCGAAGAAGGCGATCGATCCGATCGACCGCTCCATCCGTGCCCCGAGTCGCCACAGCCAGTAGATGTTGAAGAGAAGATGCCAAGCCTGGAAGTGGACGAACGCGCTCGTCACCAACCCGCCGTATGCTCCGCCGCGGATCGAGTGCGCGGGAAGGTAGCCGAACTTCACGCGGGTATCCCAGGAGTCGTAGCGATTCGCCACGGCGAGGCCGAGGAACACGACGATGCACGCCAGGCAGAACAGTATCGTGATCCACGGCCGATGCAGGGGTCGCACTCCCGACTGTGTCGGGAAAGCCCTGGACTCCGGGTCGGTCTCGGTCATGTCCCCTTCCTCACGTCTCGTTCCGTCGCGACCGCCTTCGAGGCGTCCACTCCCTGGCGTGCAGCGCTCGCCCACCATGGCACCGGCGATCACTCAATCCAGAAGGCGAGCGAGCTCGCGACTGCGCGACTTGAGCTCGGCCAGGATCCGATCGTACCGACGGATGCGGATCAGCGAACGGACCGCGAGGTAAACGCCCAGGACGACCAACAGTCCGCACAGGACGAGGAGCGGAACCAGCCAGTGCAGCACCTCGGTCACCGCGTAGCTGCGGGAGGTCGCGATCAGGAAACTGAGGATCGTCATCGGCAGGGCGATCACGGCGATGCCCGTGCGCAACACCGAGAGCGAGGTCCGCTTCTCGGCGAGAATCAACTCGGCCTCCGTGAGGAGCAGAGCGTCGTCACGTTTCGCATCCCTGGGGTCCGTCATGGTGACCCTCCTCACGATCCCGTCCGCCAGGTCGGAACCTCCTGCTCGCCCCGCGGGGAGAGCGCGTAGACTCCGAGCGATGGGCGATCGAACCACCCGTACGCGTTGCGGTAGAGGATGTCCCTCGCCTTGTCCTCGCGCAGGGACCGCGCGACCAGGGAAGCCCTGGTCGGTCCATGTTGCTCGAGGTACCGAGCAATCGCCAGGGCGCGCTGGCGGTACGTGGTCATGACGCCGCCACGTCGATCCGCGCCCCCGAGGTTCGGATCGCCCACGCGCGTCGCGAACTCTCCGAGAAGGCGACCTCGGCGGTGCTTCGACCGGCGAGGTCGATACTCTCCGGGGTCGACGAGCACGCGGACGCGGTCGCGATCCGGATCGATCGAGATCAAGCCGAGACCGAGCATTCGAAGCAGCTTGACGACGGACTTGCGCCTTCGTCTCAGTGGCGCGCAACTCGACGGGACGCCGACGTACACCGTGGACGTGAGGAGAAGTCGATCGACGGCTTGGAGGAGGACATCCAGGCTGAGGGAGAGTTTCAACTCGACCACGACCGGATCCTCGCCGTCGCGAACGGCGAGGACGTCGCAATCGTGGACCTCTCCCTTGACCTCGTACCCCTGGGACTCGAGGAACCGCTTCAATGGGGGGTAGAGAGTCGTCTCACGCACGCTCGCCCTTCCGCGACTTCGGCGACCATCGGCTGCACGCTCGGTCGGAGTGAACTCCGGTGGACCGCAGGTTCAAGCCGCGGGCGGTCGCGCGACACCGGCCTTGGCGAGTATCGTCTCCATGAGGCACCAACCGGTGAGGGATGACTGCAGTAGATTGAAGCCGACGAACGCCGTGAACAAGTGCCAATACGGACTGTGCAGGTATCCCAGACCGAGAGAGATCAACACGAAGGTTCCCGCGATCGCCCGAATGTACCGCTCCATCGTCATGGGAGGCGCTCCTTCACATTCTCGAACTTCGCAACCCCCGACCGCGGACGCCTCGAACGGTGTGCCGGCGGGCGGATGGGCCGGCATCATAATCCCGGCGCTCGGGGATTGCCCGGGGACGCGCGCGAGCGGTTCACCCGCGGGCCGCGTTAGACGCTTCCGATCAGCTCGACGACCTGGGGGACGACGGATGCCCAAGCCGTTCGCAGCTCGGTGCAGAAGGCGCGCACCGGAGGTCGTGGGATCGAGAAGCTCGTGCGGAGCCACCCCTCCGGATAGTCCATCCGGACCTCGATCTCGATCACCGGCGTGCCGGTCAGCGGCGCAGCGGAGATCGTGGTGAGTCCGTCGAACGGACCGGGCGCGGCGAACCTCGACCGGATCGTTGGACGCTCGCCGCATGCCAGCAGGTCCAGGCCTCGGACGAAGATGCCGAAGTCGCGCTCGTTGGCGACGCACCACGACTTCCCGTAGAAGGAATGGGCACAGACTTCGACGCAGAAGCGTCGACCCGCGGGGGATGGTCCCTGGAGCCCTATCGCGAGAAAGTCCGGGTGCATGATCCTCTCCCGCGTCCGAGAACCGGCGGTCCCCCGGGCAGACCCGATCGAAACCGATCGCGGCGCCCCCCTCGACACGCGGGATTCAGGGCGGATCTCGACGAGCGTACGGGTACCACCCGCGGGCGGCCAGGAGGCTGTTCGGAGAACTGCCTTCGAGCCGAGAGTTCGAGATTCCAAGGTCCGCGTTTGCTGGCAAGGAAGACGGGCGGATTCGACCGGAGGCGACCTGTCTGGTCGTTGAGGATCGAATTCGTTCGGGGGCTAGTGCTAGCAGCCGTTGAAAGCTCATT
>JAGQRC010000200.1 GCA_020425835.1 Planctomycetota bacterium
CCATGAACTCGCTCCGCACGGACCATCCGTCGTTCGAAGGAAGGCGTGTCGCGCACCTCGCGAATCCCGACACGACGATCGGAGAGCTCGAACACGTCGGGCGCCTGGTCGCCGAGCACGCGCCGAACAGTGAAGTCATCGTCTCCCTCGACCTCCACGTGTTCGCACACGCCCGCGCCCCGAAGCCAGGTTTCGAGCTGTCGCTGTTCTCACCCTCCGCCAACCCGATCGACTTCTGGCTGGACAAATGGGTGAGCCAGAACAGCTTCCGGCGCTCTCGCCAGGTGCTGACCGATTGGCTCACCGACGATCGGTATTCACCGCCGAACACACCGAGCGCGGAGAACATCCTCGAGTCGTTCGCCACGGGACCCGAGCTCTTCGGATGCTATGCCCGCGGTCCAGAGGAGAACGCATCCTTCGAGCGCCTCGTCGATCATGTGTCCCGAACACGACACGCGACGATCGTGATCCTGCCGGTGCACGCGGTGCTGCTCGAGGCGATCGCCCTGCGAGGTCTGTGGACGGAGATCGAGGACTGGAAGCGCCTCCTGGCGTCGGCTGGCTCGGAACGAGTCGTGGTCTGGGACTTCTTCGTGCATTCCGCGATCACCACCTCGCCCCTGCCGAAGGATGGTCCCCCTCCCGACGGTCCACCCTCGGCGCCGGCATCCCCGTGGTTCATCGATCCCTCACACGCGACGTTCGCGACGGGGGACCTGGTGCTCGACTGGGTGGCGGGGCGGCAGGACGATCCGCGGGCCGGCGCGTTCTTCGGGTCCCGACTCGAGCCTTCGACCGTCGAAGCCCATCTCGAAGCCGCTCGGGAGGCGCGCGCACGATATCGAGCCGAGCATCCCGAGGAGATCCGTTGGGTCGAGTCCGTGGTCGGCACCGGCCCTTGAACGCGGCCGTGTCGCGTCACGGTGACTTCGACTCCGAGGGGTCAGGTCGTCTTGTCCTCGATCGGCTGGAGCCTCACGAAGACACTCGAGAGAAGCAGGTCGTTCTTGGTCATCAGACGGATCCGACCGATCAGCGGTGCGGTGAGAACGGTGCCCTCCTTCAGGAGGAGGACGCCGTTGTTCTTGCACAGATCGCGCGTGAGGATCATTCCCGCATGCACGTTGTCGGGTGAGACTTCGATCTCCCGATCCGGGTCATCCTCGTCGCCGCCCACCGCGTCGAGGACGACCGTCACGACGGCCGGATCGAACTCGGTCCCCGCTCCATCCTCGAGCCGGAGTCGTCCGAGATTCACCCGAGGGAGCGACGACGAGTCGTGGGCCGCTTGGTCGAAAGCGCTCGCCACCGCGATGATCCGGGCGAGCAAGGGCGTCTCCTCGCCGCGAACCTCGAAGCGTTCGTCCTGCCGTGCGACGAGATCGGCGATCGCCGCGAACCCATCGATGCGGCGCAGTAGCTCGGCACCGACCTCGGCCGCGGAGTTCGCGCCGTCGTCACCGGCGTCGGCGTTCTCGGCGAGACGGCCGAGGTCGTGGAGGTGCGCGGCGACCTCGAGGTCGCCGAGTTCCGCGGCGGAGAGCTGCATCGCGGTTCCCACCTGGACCGCGAGCTCGGCGACGCGCTTCGCGTGCAGCCCCAGATCGGGCGAGGCGAGCTCCAGCGTACTCGCGAGCATCCGCACGACCGAACGCAGCGTGCGCTCGACCTGACTCTTCAGCTCGACCAGCTCGGCATTGCGATTCCGGAGCTCGACGGTTCGCGCCTCGACCCTCGCCTCGAGCTCACGGTTCAGGACCTCGAGCTCCTCGCGCTGCCGACGCTCGATCTCCTGGAGGCGGCGGTTCTCCGCCTTCAACCGGTACGCGTCGAGCCCCCCCTGGATGATGGACCTCAGATGATCGTCGTCCCACGGCTTGGTCAGGAACTGGTCGACGTGCCCGTCGTTGATCGACTTCTGCGCCGAAGCGAGATCGGTGTACCCGGTCAACGTGATGCGATAAGTGTCCGGGCTCTCCTCGAAGAACCGGGACAGCACCTCGCTCCCGCTCATCTCCGGCATGCGTTGGTCACACACGATCACGGCGATCTGGTTCTGCTCGAGCAGCCAGATCGCCGCTTCTCCGCTGGAGGCGCTGAGCACCTGAGCGTCCACCTTGCGGAGCGAACGCTGGAGCGAGCGGAGGATCGACTCCTCGTCATCCACGAGCAGAATGGTCGGCTTGATCTCGGCTTCCATATCCATCACGCGGGGGTTCCTTCCTCGAAACCTCGGGCAGGCGCCTCGGTCGTCGTCGGCGGCCCGGAGCGAGGGAACTCCAGTCGGAACTTCGTTCCCTTGCCGAGCTCGCTCGCCACGCGAATCGTTCCCCCGTGGGACTCCATGATCTGGTAGCTGAGGTGCAGCCCGAGCCCAGTTCCCTTGCCCACCTCCTTCGTCGTGAAGAAGGGGTCGAAGATCCGGTCGAGGTTCTCGGAGGGGATCCCGCATCCGTCGTCCTCGATCTCCACCCAGACCCACTCCTCGTCGAAGTCGGTTCGAATGGTGATGTTCCCCGTCTCCTCCATGGCGTGGGCCGCGTTGACGAGGAGGTTCAGGAACACCTGGCTCACCCGGCCTCCGAAGCAGGGGATCTCCGGAACGTCGGCGAAATCGCGCCGGACCTCGGCGACGTACTTGATCTCGTTGGCGGCAACCGTGAGGGTCTTCTCGAGCAGCGTGTTGATGTTCTCGACGGAGACCTCGACCGAGTCGACGTGAGAGAAGTCCTTCAGGTCGGCGACGATCCTCCGGATGCGTTCCCCGCCCTCGAGCGTCTCCGCCACGAGCTCGCCGAGATCGTTCATCAAGAAGTCGAAGTCGAGCTCGTCGAGACGCTGGCGCACCTCTGCCGCGCGCTCGGCGACGGCCGAGTCGGACGAACCCTCCGCAACGTCGACGAGGGACTTCAGCGTCACGACGCCGCGCGTGAGGTCCGCGAGGTACTCGCGCAGGCTGCGGAGGTTGCTCGAGACGAATCCCATCGGGTTGTTGATCTCGTGGGCGACACCGGCCGCGAGCTGCCCGATCGACGCCATCTTCTCACTCTGGACGAGTCGCGACTGTGCACTCTGGAGCTCCCGATAGCTCTCGTGAATCCGGTGCTGGGATTCCCAGCGGGTGAGGATCCCGCCGATCTGGTCCCCGGCGATCTGCACCGTGTCGATGTAGCGCTCGTTCTCCTCCGCGGACCTCAACGTGTAGAACTCGACGACCGCCACGCAGCGATCGAGGACGACGATCGGGACGAAGAGCCCCGCTCGTACCGGCTTGGCGCAGGGGACCAGGTCGAGCTCGACGATCTTCGAGACCTCCTCGATCCAGAGCGCCGACTTCGCGACGAACGCCCGACCGACCGGGCCGTGTCCGACCGGGAACTGTCGGCTCAGGATGGCCTCCCCGCAATCGCAGAAGGTCTCGCTCGTCGCGAGGATGCCGGAGCTGGTGAGGAACTGCCGATCCGGGCTCGGCTCGAAGACGTGAGCAAGGGGCCAACGCGTCATCCGCCTCACGGCGACGATGAATCGACGCAGGAGCTGGTCGACCTGCTCCTCCTCGTGGCCCGCCATGGAGACTTCGTGGAGGAGCTCGATCTCCCCGTTGCGCCGCTCCACACGGGAGACCTCGGCCTCCAGAGCGCTCCGCGCCTCGAACAGCTCGCTCGCCTTCGACTCGAGCAGCTCTTCCGCTTGCCGTCGGGCGTCGATCTCTCGTTGCAGCTTCCGCTCGAGGAGTTCGGTTCGATCCGTCATGGACATCTCGTTTCAGACCTGGACCTCGTCGAGGACGGTCACCGTGAAACACGCCGCGGTTCCATCGCCGCTCTCGGATACGATCTCGACAACGAGTCGCTGGGCGAGTCGCTCTCCGCAACCGAGGATCAGACCGTACGCGACTCGCGCGAACGGGCGGTCGGATCGATACTCGATCCTGAACGTGTCCTCGCCGATCCTTCGGCAGTCGAAGCGGGGCAGCTCCGCTTCGGGATAGAGCTTCCGGACATCGGCGTGGATGACGCCATCCAATCGCTCGAGAATGTCGATCACGGTCGTATCGGCCGTGAGATCGGGCCGAGAGTCGGCGAGTCTCGAGTAGAGCGCACGACCGAAGGTCTCGAGCAACTCCGCCAGCGGAATCTGGACGCGTCCGGACAGCGCCACCGACATGTCGACGAGGTCCGCGTGGTCGTAGGTGCCCACGCGCGTGTACGCCCCCCCGTTCGCGGGAGCCGCGATCCGTAGGATGTCGTCGACGACCTCGAGGCCGAACGTCGACTCGACGAGCTCGATGAACTCGCAGAAGATCACGCCCTTCACCTGACCCACCCTTGTCCGCTGGTGCCGCCCTCTCGTGTCGAACGACGACAGTCCGCGCAGCGGACTGCGGATGCGCCGCCCGAAGCCCGTCGGGTCGGCATACGGGATGTCCCCACCGAGCACTCTGGACTATCGGCACTCGGCGGTCTCGCGCTTGAGCGAGCCGTCTGGTCCAGCGGTCGTCGAAACGGTTCTCGGCCGGAGTGAGTTCTCCCCACGGACGGTTGGGGAGGCGGGCGAGGGCGGTGAGGGGTCTTCGGAGAGCCCGCCTGCACCGAGGGCTCCGCTCAGGTGGTCCCCGACTCAGGGCTTGGCGAATCTCGCCCGCAGCTGCGCCATGAAGTCGTCACGGGTCTCTTGATCGACCGGGGTGTCATCGGCGCGCGCAACGTCCTTGCGGACGACGAGCTCCTCGGGAATCTCCGCCACGAACCGGCTCTCGATGGTCTCGACCTCGCGACCGAACTGTCGGCGAGTCGCGGCCCGCGTCATCAGGATCTCATCCATGGCACGAGTGATGGCGACATAGAACAGGCGGCGCTCCTCGTCGATCGCCTTGTCGCCGCCTTCCTTCACCGACTTCTTGTGCGGGATCAGATCATCGTCGATCCCGACCAGGGTGACCCGCCGGAACTCGAGCCCCTTGGCGCCATGGAACGTCAATAGCGTCAAGGTGTCCTCATGGGTCTCGGTCTCCCCGCGCGACGAGTCCAGACTCAGCCCGGTCAGGAACTCGCGCAGCTTCCCGGGCCCCTTGCGCTCCTGGTGACGTCCGACGATATCCAGGATGAACTGGACGCTCCGCTTCCGCGCATCGTAGTCGCTCGAGTCGGTGGCCATTTCGCGAATCGCGAAGTCGTAACGGACCTCCTCGAGAAGATCGCGAAGTGCCCCGGGGCCGTCGATCTCCACCTTGGCCGAAGCACGGTCGAGCGCGCCGATCAGATCGTCCGCTCCCGATCGCGCCGCCGACGAGACCCCCGGAATCTCCTCGAGTCGTCGGAGGGCCTCGAGGATCGGGATCTTCGACTCGCGCGCGAACGTGTCGAGCTTCTCGCGGCTGCCGGCTCCCCAACCGCGCTTCGGAGTGTTCAGGATCCGCAATGCGGCAATGTCGTCCTCCGGAAGGACGAGCAAGCGCAGGTAGGCGATGACATCCCGGACCTCGCGGCGATCGAAGAACGATCGCGCCCCGATGATCGTGTAGGGAACCTGGTAGAACCGGAGTTTCTCCTCGAGTGGGCGAGCCTGGATCGCGGAACGGAGGAGGATCGCCTGATCGGCGAACTTCAGCCCGCGCGACTTCGCGGCGCGGACTCGATTCACGACCTCCTCGGCTTCCAATGCCTCGTCCTCGAAGGTGAGGTAGGGAATCGGACTCCCCGCGCCGCGAACCGACCGCATGGTCTTCGGATGTCGACGGAGGTTGTTGGCGATCACGGCGTTCGCGGCATCGAGGATCGTGCCGACCGAGCGGTAGTTCTCCTCCAGCGTGACGACGCTCGCTCGCGGGAAGTCGCGTCGGAACGAGAGGATCTTCTCCACCTCCGCCCCGCGGAAGGCGTAGATCGACTGGTCGTCATCCCCGACGACGGTCAGGTTCTGGTCGGGGCCGGCTAGCAGTCGGGAGAACTCGTACTGCGCGGTGTTCGAATCCTGGTACTCGTCGACCAACACACAGTCGAAACGACTCGTCCAACGATCGCGGACATCCTCGTGATCACGGACGAGCCGCACCGGGAGATAGATCAGGTCATCGAAATCGACGGCGTTCAGGGAGGCGAGCCGATCGGAGTAACGAGCGTAGATCCGAGCGCGGAGGTAGGTCGTGTCGTCGTCCGCTTCTTCGAGAGCCTGCTCGGGAGCGACGAAGCGCGCTTTCCAATGGGAGATCTCCCGGCGCGCCGCCTCGAGGTTCTTCTCCGCCTCGCTCATGCCGACGACCGATCGCATCTCCTCGGTCAGGACGCCTCGGCTGTCGGCGTCGTCATAGATCGGGAAGTTCTTCCGGTAGCCGAGTCGCTCGTGCTCGATCTTCAGGATTCGATAGCCGAGCGAGTGAAAGGTGGAGAGCCACGGCACCGGCTTCATGTCGGGGTACATTCGCAACAGCCGCTCCTTCATCTCGCGAGCGGCCTTGTTGGTGAACGTGATCCCGAGGATACGGTCCGGGCTACTGCCGCCCTGGATCAGATGAGCGATGCGATAGGTGATGACCCGCGTCTTGCCGCTCCCGGCACCGGCCAGCACGAGGAGGGGCCCGCGCCCCGCGGTCACGGCCTCTCTCTGGGCCGGGTTCAGTACGGAGAGATCCAGACGCACGGGCGAGGACTCCAGTTCTCCAACGTCGCCGAGGTCCCGGCGAAGTTCGGTGACTCGCGACCTCGGACCGAGGAGCGCGATTGGGGGTCGCGCACTGGGGGCGCACAGTGGGCGCCGAGGGCCCGCGA
>JAGQRC010000201.1 GCA_020425835.1 Planctomycetota bacterium
TCGACCTCGAGGGGAATCTCACGGGCGAGGTCCCATCGCGCGACCGCCCGCTCGAAGATCACCTCGTATCGCATGCGGAACGGAAAGCTCGGCTCGCGGATCCAGCCCGCCTCGGCGACCACTTCGCGGGGACCCTCGTCGAATCGGTAGATGGTCGTCATGCGATCGAGCGTCCCCTGCGTGATGACCTGACTCGGCATTCCGAACACCCACCGGACGAAGTCCGCGTCGTGGATGTGGAGATCGCCGAGCGCGCCACCCGAGGCACTCGGATCGCCGTAGAACTCGCGCGACCAGTTCGGGGCGGGACCGACGCGCGAGAAGTGTGCGCTCTCCACCGCGCCGTAGCGACGATCGTCGATCGCCTCGCGGAGCCAATCCCAACCGGGCCAGAAGCGCATCACCATGGCGGGCATCGCGACGCAGCGCGAACGGTGCGCCGCCTCGCGCAGACGGACCACCTCGCTGCGGTCGAGCGCCACCGGCTTCTCGACGAGGATGTGCTTGCCCGCCTCGAGCGCGGCCACGCCGATCTCGACGTGGGTCGGCGTGTGGGTGCAGATGCTCACGGCTTCGACCTCCGGGTCGGCGATCAACTCCTCGGGTCGCGCGTAGCCGCGGACCACTCGAGGATCGAAGAGCAACTCCGACCCGACGGTCTCGAGGTTGCCCTGGCCGGACGGCTCGCCCCGTCTTCGTTCTTCGTGCCGGTCGCAGATCGCGACCAACCGCGCGGAGAGTCCGGACGCTCGCGCCTTCGTCAATGCGGTCACGTGGGTCTGCCCCATGAACCCGAGACCGATCACTCCCACTCCGAGCTCCGTCGTCATGTCGCTGCTCAGCCCCTCGGCTCTCGGCCCGCCCCGAACTCGTCGATCACCGCGAGCGCGCGACGCATGTCGCCGACGCGGTCGTCGCCCGCCTCCCGCTCGATCATCAGATCGACGCCGAGCGACTGCGCCGCGACCACGCCGAAGAACGCCTTCCAGTCGACGTCGCCGTCGCCGACGGCCACTTCCGACCCCCACTCGCCCGGCGACCGCGCCGCCCGCGCGTCCTTGATGTGGATCTGGCGAACGTGCGGCGCGAGTTGCTCCAGCGACGAGACCGGATCGCCCATGCCGTAGAGGATCATGTTCGCCGGATCGAAGTTCACGCCGAGGGTCGGCGATCCGATCTCGTTCAGGACACCGAGCAGCGTCGTCGCGGTCTCCTGCCCCGTCTCGAAGCCGGTGCGGATGTTCTGCCGAGCGAAGGTCGAGACCAGCTCGCGGAGTCGCTCGACCATCACACGCCGCACGGGATCGGTGGGATCGTGCGGGATGAAGCCCGCGTGGAACGTGACCAGATCGACTTCGAGGTCGCGAGCGAGTGCGGCGCACTCCTCGGCCCGCGCCTGGTTCTCCGCCCACCGCTCGTCGACGCGCACGCCCCCGGTCTCGCGGATCGAAGCGAGAGTCGAGTAGTCCTCACCCACACACTTCATCATTCCGGAGCGGATCGCGATGCCTCGCTCGCGGAACACATGGAGGCAACGATCCACCGACCATTCGCCGTCGATGAAGCGAGTCAGATCCAACTGCACGGTGGTGACACCGACCTCGAGCGCGCGCTCGGCGAGCTCCAGCGGATCGTCGGGACGAAGGGACCAGGAGCAGACACCGATTGCGCGAGCCATGACGATTCCTCCGCAGACGATGGGCGAGAATCGGAGACGGTACGGAGCGGCGCGAATCGGAGCAAGGGTCGAGGTGGGATCCCGGGTTCTCCGACACCTCGTTCGAGGCGTCACGACAACGCGAGCCGCCCGTAGGAAACGCAGTCTCGTTCACGAACCCCGGTCTCCATCACCATCGTCGCGAATCGGGCGGAGCTCGGGACGATCCGTCGGGGACTCGAGGATCCCCTCGAGATCGAGCGGCAACTCGAGGGTCGTCGCGCCACGACGGACGGTGACGTTCACCGTTCCCTCTTCGAGTCCGAGGAGGAGCGACTGCAAGCGACGCGAGCGTAGGGGTCGACCGTCGACCGCCGTGATCACGTCGCCCCGCTCGAAGCCGCTCGTCGCGAACGCTCCTCCGGGGATCGGCCACACGAGGAGCGCGTTCGGGAGGGCGGTATCGACCGTCAACGCGAGATCCCGATCGAGCTCGATCCAACGGCTCGTCACGGGGCGCCCGTTCGGTCGCAACAAGTGCAGGAGCCAATTCCCGGCGGGCAGGCCGACCACATCGACCGGCGTTCCGAAAGTGCCGTACACCTCGCGCGGAACATCGTCGTCGCCGCCGTCCGGGACGAGATGCTCGAGACGTGCCCCCCATTCCTCGCCGTCCCCCGCGGGAGTCGCGGGATCGACCTCCAGCCGGAGCCGATGGAGCGGTGGGAGCGGGACTCGCACCGAGTTCGAGCCGGGCCGCACGTCGATCTCGACCTCGACCAATCGGCGCCCGGTGAGCGCACCGTCGAAGACCGGCGTGAAGACGACCAGCCGATGGGGTCCTTCCGCAATCTCGTCGAAGCGCGCGCGCCCGGACTCCACCGCGATGGTGTCCGCGCTGCCGTTCGGATCGAGCGTCACGGCGAGCGGCAGCCCCGGCGGGAGCACACCCTCGAGGGAGACCGTGATGTCCGCCTGCGCCGCGAGCACGATGGAGAGCGGTGCGTCGCGGTCCGCGTCGAGCGCGTTCGCGAGGGACACGGTGATGCCGAGGTGATCCTCGCACGAGACGTCGAGCGAGGCGCGTCCGAGGATGCGCTCGCGCCCGACGTCGATGGCGAGTCGCGGCAGGTGCAGCCAGCACCGACCGTCCATGAGCCTCGTCCACGCCAACGGCTCTCGCCGGGCGGCTCGCCCCGGTCGCTCGAGGTCGAGGGCGATGCGGGGAATCAACGCTTCGCCCCGCGGATCGCCGATGGTGACCGCGACGCCGGGAGTCGCCTCGGCCGACGGAAGATCGAGGGCGATGCGGGTCGCGTCGTCCGCGCGATCGACGACACGCCAGGTCTCGACGTGATCGTCGTAGCGCGTCGCCCCGATGAGCCAACGCGAACCGACGGGAACGGGGTAGTCGACGGTGCGCGCGTCGCTCGTGAGCGTCGCGATCCGCGTCGCCTGCAAGAGGACGCTCGGCGGCGGAACGGTGGCGGTCGGATCCGGCTCGAGGCGCAGCGCCCGGACCTCCGTCGACGTCGAAAGGTCGCCCGACGCGACGTGGACCGAGATGGCCATCGCGACGACATCACCGTCGGCGGACGGCGCGTCGGGCGAATCGACGCGGGGCGGGTCGTCGCTGGGGTCGAGCGCGACCAGGTCCACTCGGGACGCCTCCGTCCGAACCGCCGCGAACTCGAGGGGAGACTTCCCCGCAACCACGAACGGCGCGCGGGCCGCGACCGCGGACGGCGCGACGAAGAAACCACCGCGCCCGGTCCGTGCGGTGCCGACGACCTCGATGTCGCCGGGCGACTCCGCGGACGCGAAGCCGAGGAAGTGCACGTCGAGGCCGGGCACGGCCCGCCCGCTCCGGGTGTGGGCGATTCCCCAGGTCCACTCGGGAGGTGTGAACGACTTCGCGACGAAGCCGAGCACCGCGCCGATCGTGAGCGCGCGAACCAGGAGTCGGGCGGACGAGTTCGGGGTGTGGCTCACGGTTCGATCCTCATGGCACGAGATCCACTTCGGCCGGGCCCGGCAACTCGAATCGGACCTCGCGGGAGGGGTCGGAGGTCGACGCTCGATAGAAACCGGCCGGTAGGCCCGCAACCTCCAGACGCTCGTCCGGGTGAACGACGAAGGAGCCGAGCGTTTGCCCGTCGATCGGGTCGCCTTCTCGCGGATCTCGCCGCCATTGCCACTCCGTGGTGGAGCTCCCCGCCGGCGCACGGAATGCGAGCTCGAAGAGGGGCGGCGCTGAGATGCTCTGTTCGATCGCTCCACTCCCCCAGTCGACCTGCCGATCGACGAGGAGCACCTCTTCGGAGAACGGCGGCAACGGGGACAACCAGAGTCGCACTCGGTACGGCCCGGGGGCGACGCGAGGGAACACCGCGCGTCCGGAGTTGTCGCACCGTTCCCGGAGCATCGACCGAACACCATGCTCCGGATGCTCGAGACTCACCGACAATCGTCCCTCGAGCCCGCGCCCTCCGACTTCCTCGACGACGGCGGTCGGCGACGTCGACCGTGCGAAGCTCACGTCCACGATCGGCATCGGCGTGACCCCCGTGACCCGTCGGCGGGCTTCGACCTCCGACGCGGTACCGATCGGCGGAACGGAGACCCACTGTCCCCACAGATGATCACACTCCACCCAGAGCTCGACCGACGCGGGCGACTCCGACGGATCGGGATCCGTCGGTGTGATGAGAGCGCGATAGAGCACCGTCCCGATCGCGAACAGCGTCGCTCCGTCGGAGCGTGTCGCTCCGCGAGGGAGATCGGCGCGCGAGACCCGTCCTCCCTGCTGGATCCATGCGACGGCGTGGGAGACGCGCACGGGTTGCCCTTCGGCATCGACCGCCCGCACCACGATCCCGGTCTCCGGAGGGGGACGACTCGAGCTCGGCACGAGGATGCGTCGACGACTCCTTCCCTCGATGGC
The DNA here is from genome assembly GCA_020425835.1 of Planctomycetota bacterium. The sequence continues at coordinate 4,602 of JAGQRC010000201.1, forward strand.
GACGACGATGGTGTCGACGCGGGTGCGTCGCCGACCGTCCGTCACGAGGACGCGATACGATCCGGGCCCCTCGAGCGGGCGAACGACGACACGTCGGTCCGGGAGGGAGACCTCCGGGGATGTCGAGAGGATGGACCCGCGTCCCTCCGGAGCGATGAAGACGAGGAACGGCGACCCGACATCCTCCGGCTCCGGATCGATCTCGATGACGAGCGCGTCCGGGGCGATGGACGGCGCGGGCGACCCGAACGGAACGCGCGGTCCGAACGACCAGCCGATGCCGAGTCCGACGATGATCGCGATCGGGAGCGAGATCAGCAGCGGTCGACTCATGGCGTTCTCTCTTCGACGGACTCCTCGTGGCCCGTGTTGCGAGTTCGTTGAGTATCTGTCCCCCGATTGCGGGACGAACTCGGAACGGAGCATTCGACGATGCGGGCCACGGAAGTGTCAACGGCGCCAGCCGTTGAACCGACAACGCTGGAGCCCGTGCTAGCCGAGCAGGCGCGCCCACTCGTCGGGGAGCCGACTCAGGTCGACCGGTTCGACCGCGGGTGGCAACCCGTCCGGCCCCAGGCTCTCCCCGGCCGGTCGGACGTGGAAGCGACGCGATCCCCAGAGCCACTGCTCCGGGTAGGAGAGCACCGCTCGACTGTAGGCGTCGTTGATGCGTCGGGAGACCTCGAAGATCGCGGTCTCCTCGTCATCGTAGGGCTGCCAGCGGATCACGTCCCAGACGTGATAACGATGTCGGGGCCTCCCGTGTTGGCGTTGAACCGTCGCGACGACGATCGGGGCGCGAGTCGAGAGGTGGAGCTTGGCCACGGTCGGGTTCATCGGGGCGACGGTGCCGAGGAACGGCACGAAGATCGGGTTCTGGGGACGGATCTCGTCGGCGACCAGCCCGACGACGTCACCGCGCTGCAGCACGCGCCGCATGGGTCGCAGCGCCCCGACCTTCGGGATGATCTCCTGACCACTCCCGGACCGTCGACGACGCATGATCTCGTCGAGCTCGGGAACGCCGATCGGACGGGCGATCGAGCTGACGGGAAACCCCATCAACGAGGCGACGTATCCCGAGTACTCCCAACAACCCATGTGACCCGTCAAGCAGAGGGCCCCGTCGGGGCGCTCGACCAGGAGCATGCGGTAGATCTCATCGACGTTGACGAACCGCTCGAGATCCTCCCGGCGCAATCGGGGCATCCGCGCGAACTCGACCCCGAGCGCCGTCATGTGTCGCGCCCAGCGCATCAGGAGTCGACGCCCGAGCCGCGGTGTCCACGCGTCCCGGAAGACGATGCGCTGATTGCGGAACATGCCGCGCCCGAGGCGCGAGACGCGGCGCTCGTGCAGCAGGGTGTAGGCGATCAGCGGCACGGCGGCGAGGTCGGCCAGCCGATACGCGATCCACTCCGGGAGGATCGCGAACGTCCACAGGGCGAACCGCACCAGCGCCCCCACCACGGGGTGCCACCAACGCGTTCGGGGCGTGGCTCGGTCATCGGACATGGGAACTCGCGGGGCATGCTGTCGAGGAAGGTGGAACCGAGGCCCACGCATCGCACGGAGCCGGAGGCTCTCCTCGTGCGCGGGTGAGTGACGTTCGCGGAAGAGGACGCTCGGGAACGGAGACCACGAAGGACACCGTTCCCAGACATCGAGTGGATCAACGGTCGCGGGGCTTCGCTTCGTCGACGTTGATGCGGCGTCCATCGAGCTCGGAGCCGTCGAGCTGGTCGACGGCTCGACGACCCTCCTCGTCGTTCGGCATCTCGACGAAACCGAAGCCGCGGAAGCGGCCGGTTTCTCGGTCCGTGATGAACTTCACGCTGGCGACTTCGCCGAAGCTGGCGAACGCGTCCCGAACGGTTTGCTCGTCGGTCTGATAGTTGAGGTTGCCGACGAAGATCCTGAACATGAAACGTTTCCCTTCCAACACTTCTTCTCCCGCGCGCGCAGGAAAGTCTGGTGGTCCGTCGGGAGCGGATTCGCGCCGAACGTTCGCGCTCGTCGACGAGATTCCCGACGGACTCCTGGGGAGGGAAGGTAACACCGGACCCGGAGGCTCGGCAAGGGTTGGGACGACCGGTCGTCGTTCGAGGTGTCTCTCGCCGAACGGCATCGCACACGACGCATCGAGCGCGATCCGTCTCTT
>JAGQRC010000202.1 GCA_020425835.1 Planctomycetota bacterium
AGTCGAGTGCGGGAATCCACCCCTTCCAAGCGGCGAGTCCGACCGCGACGAGGAGCGTGAGCGCGACCGCCACTCCGAGTCCACGGCGCCGGCTCCGCTCCCCGGTGGGCGACTCCGTCTTCGTCGCATCACCGTGCGGGGCGCGACAACCCTCGAGGGCCTCGAGGAGCGCCCGCGCATCCGGATAACGCTTCTCCGGATCCGACTCGAGGCATCGGGTGATCACCGCTTCGCACGCCGCCGTCACGTCGGCGCGGGCGTCGCGGATCGGCGTGTACCGGTTCTCGAGCGTGGCGAGGATGCGGTTGACCGCGCTGTTCCCGCCGAACGGCGGAACCCCGGCCAAGAGCGCGTACAGGGTCGCGCCCATGCCGAACACGTCGGCGGGCTTGCGGGCGCTGCGAACATCGCGCGACTGCTCGGGCGCCATGAACCCCGGGGTGCCGAGGGTCGCCTCGGTCGCGGTGACGGTGTCTCCGCCCGCCTCGAATCGCGCGAGCCCGAGGTCGGCGAGCTTCGCGCGATCGAGGTCGGGCGCCTCGCGCCGGGCATCGATCGGGATCAGGATGTTCGCCGGTTTGATGTCGCGATGGATGATCCCGCGATCGTGGGCGGCGACCAGGCCGTGCGTCGCCGCGATGCAGAGGTCGAGCGCCTCTCCCTCGGTGATCTTCTCGCCCGACTTGAGGCGATCGGTCACCCATTGGGCCGCATCGATCCCGCGGACGTACTCCATCACGATGTAGTAGACGCCGCAGCCCTCATCGAGATCGACATCGAGGGTCCGAACGAGATGCTCGGACTGGATCTGGCCGGCGAGCCGCGCTTCGCGAACGAACCGGTTCACGAAGTCCTCGCCGCGCTCCTGCAGTGCACCCGAGAGCACCTTGACCGCGAGCTCCGTCTGCAGCCGCGGGTTCATCGCGTAGTAGACGGTGCCCATGCCGCCCCGTCCGAGTCGTTCGAGGAGCACGACGCGACCGAGCTGCGGGCGGTCCTGACCGGCGAACGCGGTCTTCGTGCAACCGCGCAACGCGGGCTCATCGAACAGATGCCCCGACGGGAGATCTTCGGGCTGGGGGAACAGAGTCGGCAAGGTCGTCAACGACGCGCTCCGAGAAGGAGTCCAAGGGCAGACCGGGTTGGAGGGGATCAATAGACCAGATCCCGCCTGGAAATCGACCACCATTCTCGCCATCCTGCCGGCCCGCCACGAATGCGAGAGGGCGCTCCGACGAGGTCGCCGGTCCATTCTCGCCGAAATCCCAGGTCCGTCGCCGACCGGGCGGGGCTTGCTCCCGCCCGAAGCCCGATCCGCTTCATTCCTCCGGCTCATCGAGGAGACCCATGCGTCGAACCGCGGTCGTTATCCTTGCTCTCGCGACACTCGTGTTGTCCGGCTGTCGGACCTATCACTTCGAGCCCGTCATGGCGCTCTACCAGTCGGGTCAGATCGAGGCCGCCTACGAGGAGGCTGCCGACCCGCCGTTCTGGCGTTCGCACTACGATCACGACGCGCTGATCTGGAAGATCGAAGAGGGCAAGCTCCTGTTCGACCTCGGGCGCTACGCCGAGGCGTCGCAGAAGCTCGCCGAGGCCGAGGAGGATTTCCGTTACATCTGGGAGGAGAGCGCCAAGGTCAGCGTGACGGATGAGATCAAGTCGCTCTTCGCGGGTCTCAATCAGATGAGCTATCAGGCGAACTACGCCTTCGCGACGCACTTCTGCTCGCTGCTCGCCCTGTCCGATCTCGGAGCCGGCCGTCGCGACCAAGCCTATACGTCGATCGTCAACGCGACGAACTGGCAGAAGGAGATCGAGGTCAAGCGCGCCGAAGAGCTCGCGCGCGCCGATGAGCTCGCGAAGGAGCAGGGTCTCGATCAGAGCAACGATCTCGACTCGATCCAACAGAGCACGCCGGAGCTCAGCGGCCAATACCTGATCCAACACTTCGACGAGAGCGTCTACGCCTCCGCGAAGCACGACTACCTCAACCCGTTCGCCCTGTTCGTCGGGGGGCTGGTCAAGGCGTTGAACCAGGACGCCTCGGGCGCCGAGGTCGACTGGCGAATCGCCGAGGAGATCGTCCCCAACCCATCGCTGAAGGCGCTCCTCGAGAAGAGCCTCGATCCGCTCGGCGGCACCGTCTACCTGATCTACGAGCGCGGCCTCGCGCCCGCTCGCGTCGAGGTCGCGGTACCGTTCCCGACACCGTACTGGGGCGTCAATCGGATCGCCTGGCCGCGACTCGAGTTCGCGCCGGACTACATGCGCCAGATCGTCTGTCACGACTCGGCGGGCAACACCGTCGGGTCGACCGGACCGCTCGCGAGCTTCGATCGCATCGTCGCCACGCAGTTCAAGCACGAGCTCCCGGCGCTCCTGATCCGAACGTTCATCTCCGCCGGCGCGCGCGAGGCCGTCGACCAGGGGGTTCGCGCCGGTGTGAAGGATGACCGGCTGCGCCTCATCCTGCGGATCCTCGTCAACATCTGGAAGATCGCCGCCTCGTCGACCGAGATCCGGACCTTTCGCTGCGTCGGGTCCGAGTATCAGCTCGCCGCTTTTCCGCGTCCTGCGGACGGGACCCTGAGCCTCACTTGGGTCGGTGCGCAGGGTGGGACCGTGCACACCGACACGATCCCGATCCCCGAGGCACCGGCGACGGTGCTCTACGCGCGCAGCATCCAGAACCACACGTTCCTGCTCCACACGCTGTGGGGCGCCGATCCGTCGGCACAGACCCCCGTGCCCGCACCCGAGATTCCCTGAACCGGGAGAGACCCATGAAACGGACCCTACTCATCCTGACCCTGCCCCTCATGTCGATCGTCGCCGGTTGCGCCAACCACGCCGTCGTGGAGGCCGAGCCCGAGCCGCGCCCGTCGAACCCGCTGACCGACAAGGTGTTGGTGTTCGAGAACAACTCCGAGCTCGAGGACCACGTCTACCTGGAGCGCGTGGTCATCGATCCGTCGGCCACGCCGCTGGTGGTGCAGTTCGATCTGGTCAACAAGGACAGCGACCCGTTCGACTTCATGTACAAAGTGCGCTGGTTCGACAAGAATGCGATCCAGGTGTCGGACCCCAACGAGGTCTGGCGGCGAGGCATGATCGGCGGGAAGGAGCGTCTGAGCCTGAAGGAGACGGCGCCCAATCCGCGCACCGTCGAGTACCGCCTCGTCCTGAAGGAATGGGAGCGCTGAGACGCTCGCCGGAACCCACGAGCCCCGCGAGGGCATGATCGACAACACGCGTACTGAAAGGACCTCAGCGATGAGAATCGCGCTCTCTGCCCTGCTGTGCTTCGTGATGGCCGGGCTCTCCGGTTGCGGCAGCACCGGCCCGCGGCGCATCGATGCCAGTGGCGACGAGGCCGTCGTCAGCATGGGGCTGGACTACGGAGACATCGTCGAGGTCGCTGGCGATCTCGCGAAGAAGCTGGTGACCGATAGTTTCCTGAACTACCCGCCGTATCAGGGCAACTACCCGATCAAGATGGTGCTCTCCAACACCGAGAACAAGACGAACCTCCGGGACCTGAACACCGACATGATCACCCAGCGGGTCCGCTCGACCGCGCTGAACTCCGGGAAGGTGCGCTTCGTCGCGAGCTTCGGGTCCGGCCCGACCGACGACATCGTGAAGGGCGCGCAGGACGTGAAAGACGATTCTCGGTTCAATCAGGACCAGGTGCCGAAGGAGGGCTCCCTGACCTTCCCGCAGATGTCCCTCGTCACCCAGATCCAGTACGTCCGGTCGACGGACGGGAAGAACCGTCAGAACACGTACCAGGTCGCCATGTTCGTGACCGACATCCAGTCGGGCGAGATCATGTGGGAGGAGTTCTCGGGACCGATCGCGAAGCTCTCCTCGCGTTGACCGATCTCCAACGAGCGTAACGAGTTGACGGGGCGGGGCTCGAACGACGGGCGCCGCCCCGTCCGCATTGCCGACGAATCTCCTGGAGCGGAGGTCTGACCCGGTTCGCCCGAGCCTCGCTCCGGTCCGATCGCCCTGGCCGTCGCTCCTCGACGGACTGCTGGACGTCACACGACGTCAGAACGAGGATGGCGACGCCGTCTCACTTCCCCAACGGAGAAGCCCATGACACACAAGCTCTTCCGCTCTTCGACCCCGCTCCTCTTCGCGGTGCTGCTGTTCTCGCCGCTCCGCGCGATCGAGGAGCGCACGGTCACCGTGGAGAACGTCCCGGGCAGCACTCTGGAGCTGGCCATCATGCAGGGCCTGGTCCGTGCGCTCGAGCAGGTCCAGGGCATCGACCTCCGCTCCACGCAGGGCGCCGAGCTGCGGCGCGCCGAGGCGGAGCGCGAGATCACCGCCGGCATGGAGGACTACTTCGAGCGCATCGCGATCGAGGACGTCGCATTCGGGAACATCAGCAAGGTCACCAACGGATTGGTCCGCAGCTACAAGATCACCCAGCAGACCCAGTACGAGAAGACGAAGGACTGGACGGTCTCGCTGGAGGTCGTGGTCCCGATCTACGACCCGGATCACCCGCGTCCCGGCACGAAGTGGACCGTCGCGGTGCTCGGCTTCACCACTCCTTCCTCGACGTTCGACCTCGGCGGCGTGCGGGTCCAAGCCTCCGAGATGAAGCGCAAGTTCCTCGATCGCTCCACCAGTCAGTTCACTCAGTCGGGTCGCTACCTGGTGCTCGATCGCAAGACGAAGTCCGCGGTCGACGCCGAGCGCGACTTCATCCGCTCCGGCGACGCGTCGAAGGATGAGAAGCTCGCGCTCGGGAAGGGGCTCGGCGCCGACTATCTCGTCACCGGCAGCATCGAAGAGCTCGGTTGGACGGAGACGTCCAAGACCCTGGTCACCGGACGCACCGTCGTGCGACAGACCGCGTCCTACCATGCGTTCGTCAACGTGATCCAGGTCTCCACCGGACTGCTCAAGTTCTCGCAGCCGATCCAGCGTTCGTTCGGTAACGAGGACCTGGCCGCGCTCCCGGGCGAGCTGCAGCAGCTCCGGCGCGACGATCTCCTGCTCGAGCTCCTCGCGTTCGACCTCTCCCAGCAGGTCACCGACGCGCTCTATCCCCAGCCGCCGGTCGAACTCCTCGTGATCAAGACCGGCGACAAGGACGTCGGACTGCCGGACGGGACCTCGCGGCGCGGCGAGGTCCTGCTGACGACGGCCGATGGTGTCGCGGTGGGGGACCGTCTCGATGTGTTCGTGCAGGGTGAGGAGCTGACGAACCCGAAGACGGGGGAGTCGCTCGGCCGCGAGGAAACGCGCGTCGCCACCGTGCAGGTCGTCTCGGTCTCCGCCAACTTCCTCACCGCCGCGGTCGTCGACGGTGAGTTCTCCGCGATCGGTCGCGGCGCGGTGTGCCGCCGCGCCGCGAAACAGTGAATCCCGTTCGGGAAGGAGATCCAGTCATGAAAACCCCGATCATCGCCTCGATGCTCGCCCTCTTCGTCGCGGGGTGCTCCGGACCTTCGTACCGCAAGATCGAGGGGAGTGATCTCCAGCATCGGGTGGCGCGCCAGCGGGAGTCGATCCCCTTCGTGCCGCCGCCCCGCGTCTCGTCCACTCGATCGACGGTAACGCCGCCGATCTACTTCGCGCCGCCGCTGACCGGGGAGGTCATCGAGCCGGACACCCTGATCACCCGGCGCGACATGTCCGCGCGGTTCGATCCGCCGGTCATCGAGCCGGAGATCGTCGAGCCGCGATTCGTCCGACATCCGCGCTCGCATCGCGTCTGGTACCCGCCCGTCCCCGTCGTCTACCCGCCGTACTACCGCGGTCGATACGCTCCGCACTATCGACACTACCGTCACGGCTACCCGCTGCCGCACACCGTGGTGTTCGGCACGCTCGGCGGGATCATCGGTCACCAGTCGGGTCATCGCGACGAGGGCATCCTGATCGGTGCGGGGATCGGCCTGCTCCACGACATCTTCCAGCCGTAGGGACCCCGCATGTCGAAACCGCAGCACTTCCCCGCGACCGCGACCTGGATCCACCGGCGGCTCGCCGAGGGAGAGGCCGGACTGCGCGCGATCCGCGAGCACGTGATGGCCGTCTACTTCGAGCCGCTCCAGATCTACTTCCGTGGACACTCCGGTCGTTGGAAGGGTGACGCCGATGAGATGGTGAGCGCCTTCTTCGCCGATCGGATGGATCGTCCGGACTTCTTCGAGAAGTGGTCGAAGAGCGGGCTGCCGCTCCATCGCTGGCTGATCGGCGGGCTGCTGCTCTTCATCAAGGAGAACTGGAAGCGCGAGAAACGGCATCACCGGATGGAGGCGCTCCCCGAGCGCTTCGAGGTCGCCGCCGCCGCCGAGGAGATCGGGGGCGATCTCGATCGTCTTCGCATCGTGGCGATCGGTCGGGAGCTGATGCGGAGGACCGAGGAGGTCTGTCGCGAAGCGGGGCTCGGACTCCACTGGGAAGTGTTCGCGCGCCACGAGATCGACGGGTTGCCCTATACCGACTTCTCCGAGGAGGAGTTCGGCGTGTCGCCGGAGCGCGCCGCGGTCCTCGCTCGGAGTCCGCGTCGCCGCCTCGACGGTCTCCTGCGGGAGATCCTGGAGCGCGACGGGGTCGATCCCTACCACGTCGGAGCCGAGATCGAGACGATGAAGGAACTGGTGAACCGATGAGCGAGAACTGGCCACGGGAATCAGGCGCGGATCTCGAGACGCTGTCTCGTCTCTTCGCCGCGACCGGCGGCTCGGTCCCCGAGTCGCCCCTCGATCTCTTGCTCGAGGCGT
>JAGQRC010000203.1 GCA_020425835.1 Planctomycetota bacterium
TCATCGATCGCTCGTCGAACGGACCCAGCCGGCCGACCTCGATCAAACCGACGGCGCCCCACACCATGCCCAGCGGGAGGAACGCGAGGAGGAGCCTCGGCGAGTCGTAGAAGAACGAGAGCTGAGCGATCACCCCGAGGACGAGCATCCCCCCGTAGAGATCGAACAACGCTCCACGCGGGACACGCCGACGTACCCACCAGGCGAGCACGATGAACGGTGTCAGCGCATATCCGAAGACCCGTGGCAGGTTCTCCGTGACGTGCTTGGTCGCGCAACCCGACCACCAGCGGAACACCGCGACCGGGTCTTCGAGGATCGGCTCGATCAAGGAGAGCCGCTGTTGGTCCTCCATGGTCGAGATCTGCGTCTCCCACAACACGCGATGGTGGTCCGCGGTGAGTTCAGTCAGGACGCGACCCCGCGCGAACAGGCTGACTCCACCTTTGCTCGAGATCACCCAACGACCCGTCGCCTCGTGGGTCCACCAAACGATCGGGAACGCGTACCCGAAGCAGACGGCCCCGGCGAGGACCGCAATGCCGATCGCTCTCGGCCAGGAGGGCGCGGCGAGGCTCACTCGCGGGAACCGCCAGGCGACGACGGGGAGCAGGACCACGATCGCCGCGATGACCAACACCGACCCGACGATCTCCTGTCGGACCCAGTAGGCCACTCCGGCCGCGGCGCCAAAGAGCACGGCGCTCCGCCAACTCGGTCGTCGGACGAGACCGAACCCGGCCCACAGCGCGAAGGCGGCATAGAACACGTAGTGGACGTGAGACGAGATCTCCACCGAGTAGCCGACGTGATAGGGAGCGACGGCCAACAACAGCGCCGCCACGACTCCGACCCGGGGACCCACTGCCAGCCGTCCGAGACCGTAGACGGGAAACACGGTGGCCGCACCGATCGCGCAGCTCGTCAAGCGACCCGCCCACTCGAGGTCCCCGAGCCAACGGTACGGGAGTGCCACGGCCACCGGGAACAGAGGCGGAACCCAGTGCAGGTAGCCATCGGCAAACTCCCCGCGGGCGAAGGCGCGAATGCACTCGAAGTCGAAGAGGATGGCGTCGAGGTAATGGATCTCCTTCACGAACGGCGCGATGGCGACCCGGATGGCGAACGCGAGGACGGCGACGCCGGTGACCGCACGCAGGGTCCGGTCGCGTGTCGGTCGCGTCGCCCGCTCCGGCGACTCCGTCTCGAGGAGGGGAAGCTCCGACTCGTTCACCGGATTCAGCGCCGGTAGTACTTGACGAGCTTCTTGACGGAGTTGGCCACCTGCAAGACGTCCTTCTCCGCCATGCCCGGATAGAGCGGCAAAGAGATGATCCGCTCGGACGTGAAGCTGGCGTTCGGGAAGTCGTCCGGCGTGAAGCCGAAACGGTCACGGTAGTACGGCTGCAGGTGGAGCGACCGGAAGTGGATCCCCGTCCCGATGTTCTCCTTCTTGAGCGCCTGGACGAAGGCGTCGCGGTCGAGCTTCAGCATCTCCGTCCGGAGCATGATGATGAAGAGATGGTGCGCGTGACGGATGTCGTCCGACACATTGGGAACGATGACCTCGGGGCAGTCGAGGAGCGCCTGCCGATAGAGCCGCGCGTATCGGCGACGAGTCTCGATGAAGCCGTCGAGCCGAGGCATCTGGTGCACGCCGAGCGCCGCGCAGAGATCCGGCAGGTTGTACTTGAAGCCGGGCTCGATGCACTCCCAATGGATGGAGCCCTCGGCCGTGTACCGGTTCCAGGCATCCTTGGTGATCCCGTGGAGCGCGAGCCGACGCAAGCGCTCGCCGTCCGCCGGGTCCGTGAACGCGATGGCTCCCCCTTCCCCCGTCGTGATGTTCTTGATGGGGTAGAAGGAGAAGCAGGCGAAACGGGAGATCGATCCGATGCGGCGCCCTCGGTACTCGGCGCCGATGGCGTGGGCGGCGTCCTCGATCACCGTCAGTCCGCGACGATCGGCGATCTCGTGAATGGCATCGAGATCGACGGGCTGACCCGCCATGTGCACCGGGATGATCGCCTTCGTCTTGTCGGTGATCTTCTCCTCGATGCGCTCCGGATCGATGTTGAACGAGTCGCGCTCGATGTCCACGAACACCGGCGTCGCTCCGGTGTGCACGATCACGTTCGCGGTCGACGGCCAGGTCACGGGGGTCGTGATGACCTCATCGCCTGGACCGATGTCCATGCTCGCCAGACAGATGTGGAGCGCTGCGGTGCACGAGTTCACCGCCACGACATCCGCCGCGCCGGTGTAGTCGCGGATCGCCTCCTCGAACCGCCGCGTCCGAGGACCGGTGGTGACCCAGCCGGAGCGCAGAACCTCGACGACCTCGGCTATCTCCTCCTCGCCGATGCTCGGCAGCGCGAACGGGAGGAACGATCCGCGCAGCGGCTCCCCGCCCTCGGCGACCGGCGTCTCCTGGTTGCGTTGGTGGGTCTTGATGTTGTAGTAGCGCGGAGAATCGAAGTCCGAGAACTCGCCGCGCGACAACGCGTCCCGGATCTCGATCGCGCCGTCCCGCGCGGTCACTTCCGGCGACCACTCGAGAACCCGGTGGATCTTCTCGAAGCAGACGTTGTAGCTCCGACGATCGGCGTCGCCGGGCGCCTCCTCGAGATGCGCACCGGGTACCTGATCGACCACGAGCTTCGCCAGATCGCGAATCTGGTAGTTCTCACCATCGGACCCCACGTTGAACACCTGCCCCGCGACGAGGGACGACGGGGCCTCGAGGCAACGTACGAACGCGCGCGCAGAGTCCGCCACGTGCAAGAAGGGGCGCCACTGCTCCCCCCCACCGAGGACGAACACGCGGCCCTTCTTGACAGCGTGCAGGGTCATGACGTTGATCGCGAGATCGAAACGCATCCGCGGTGACAGCCCGAACAACGTGGCCTGACGAAGGTGCACCGGCTCGAGACCCCGCGCGACCATCTCGTTGAGCCTGCGTTCCGCACGGACCTTCGATTGCGCGTAGAGCGACACCGGATGGAGCTCGGCACTCTCGTCGAGCGACAGCCCCGTCCCTGCGCCGTAGACGGAACAGGAGCTCGCGAAGACGAAACGGCGAACGCCTGCTCCCAGAGCCCGGTCCGCGAGTTCGACCGTGGCGCGGTAGTTGGCGAGCTCCGTCATCTCGGGCTCGAGGTCACAGCTCGGGTCGTTCGCGAGCCCGGCAAGGTGACAGATCCCGTCGATGTCGGTCAGGAGGTCGGGGAAGCACTCCAGCTCGACCAGGTTGCCCTGGACGAACTCGAAACGCGGATGGCCTCGAAGGTCGGCGACCGAGTCGGCCGAGAAGTACGCCGAATCGAAGCAGCGGACCGTGTGCCCGGCCTCGAGAAGCTGACGACAGAGGACGGACCCGAGGTAACCGGCTCCGCCGGTGACGAGAATGCGCATGGAGTGGAGACCCCCTCGTGGTCGGAGCCGAGCGCGGCTCGAGCCGTGGTGCTCGTTCGCGGGCAGCCCGTTGAAAACTCAGTCCGAGCGAAGTCGTGGCTCGACGTTTCGCCTTGGGTCGAAGAACGCGACCCGGGATTCCGGTGATCGCGACGGGACCGCATTGGGGTGCGAAAGATACCCAGGCCCCCGGTCGGGCCGCAAGCAGGCCAGTCCGCACGATGCCGAACACACGCGGCACGTTGGACCCGGTCGATCCGATCCAGCCCGGAGCGGACCTCGGACCGAGGCTCCATCTCGTTGTCCGGTGGGAGTTTCGCCCCCCTCTCCTCCGGTCCGTCGGACGTACAGCGCGGGTTGCAATGACGTTCACTCCCGGTAGGATTCTCCGGTTTCGTCGGGCAGCCGCCCGTGGGTGAACTCCCCGAACGACCGGAGGAAGCATGGCCACCAAGGCCAAGAAGGTCTCGAGCCGTCGGAAGAACGCGGACGCGTCCGAAGTTCTGGCCCTCCTCGCCAAAGAGTACGGGCCCCTCGACCGCGTGGAGTTCGTCGATCTCCTAGAGCTCTCCCTGTTCGCAATCCTCGTGGAGCGTCTACCGCTGGCTTCCGCGATCGAGGCGTTCCACGGCTTTCGCGCGGAGTTCGTCGACTGGAACGAAGTGCGGATCTCGACCGCGATGGAAGTGCAGGAAGTCCTCAAGGGCGCGGCGGAACCCCTCGAGACCGCGCTGGTCATCAAGGAGTTCCTCAACCGCCTGTTCTACGAGCAGCACCAGGTCGGACTCGGCTTCCTCCAAGAGCGCAACACCACCGAGATCAAGTCGTTCTTCAAGAAGAGCCCGGCCGTGAGCGAGGCGATCGTCAACCTGTTGCTCGCGAAGATCCGGGAGTACCCGGCGCTCCCGGTCTCCGCCGCGACCTTCCCCCTGGCGGAACGCCTCGGCTGGGTCGATCCCGAGGCGACCCCGATCAAGAAACAGAAAGAGGGCTTCGACCACATCGGGCCCGACCAGATCTACCCGACGTTCGTCTACTTCACAGAGCACGCACGTGGAGTCTGCACCGCCGACCCTGCGACGATGGAGTGCCCGAGCTGCGTCCTGAACGCAGCCTGCCCCTATCCGAAGAAATCGACCGCGAAGAAGGCGACCAAGCCGAAGGCCAAGACCGTGGCGAAGTCGACCAAAGCGTCGAAGACCAAGACGTCGGCGAAGAAGACCAAGAAGAAGACGACCAAGAAAACCAGCAAGAAGAGCTGAGCTCGTCGGACGGCTTCCGGAACGCAGGCTCGAGAGGCCGGCGCCGAGGAGTGTTCGACCTGACATCCGAAAGAGAGCAATTCGTGGCGGGTCACTCACACTGGGCCGGCATCAAGCACAAGAAGGCCGCAGCCGACAAGAAGCGCGGCAAGATCTTCTCGAAGATGGCCAAGTACATCACGGTGGCCGCCAAGACGGGCGGGGGCGACCCCACTATGAATGCTGCTCTCCGTCTCGCGATCGACAACGCCCGCGCTCAGAACATGCCCAAGGACGCGATCGATCGCGCGATCAAGAAGGGCACCGGAGAGCTCGACGGCGAGGACTACGTCGAGCTGGTCTACGAGGGCTTTGCGCCCGAGCAGGTCGCCCTCGTCGTCGACATCCTCACCGACAACCGCAATCGGACCGCCTCGGAGCTGCGCAAGTTCTTCGAGAAGAAGGGTGGCACGCTCGGCAACCCGGGGAGCGTCGCCTGGCAGTTCGAGACCAAGGGGCAGATCCACATCGAGAAGGCGACCATCGGCGAAGAGGAGCTGATGGACCTCGTCCTCGAGGCCGGCGCGGATGACATGGTCACGGACGGCGACATCTACATCGTCTCTTCGACGCCCGACTCGTTCCAAGCGGTCAAGGAAGCGCTCGACACCAAGGAGATCGCGACGATCCATGCCGAGGTCGATCGGGTCGCCACCACCTCGGTCGCGATCGGTGACAGCGCCAAGGCGAAGAAGGTGCTCGGCTTCATCGAAGAGCTCGAAGACCACGACGACGTCCAGAAGGTCAGCGCCAACTTCGACATCCCTGACGCCGTGTTCGCGGAGATCGAGGCGGAGTAGTCCGCCGCGGTCCCTGGGGAATCACCACCCATCGAGAGCACCGTGAGTGTTCGCGCCCCCTTCGAAATGAAAAGGGGAGACGGTCCCCGGAACCGTCTCCCCACGAAATGGAAGGATGGATGGGAGTCGCTGTGTTTCCCGCTCGCCGCTCGGGGCCGGCCCGGTGGGCCGGATCCTTCGGTGACGTGGCCCGGGGGCTACGCTGGCGTGGCTTGGCTTTCGCCTTGTGTCCTTTGCTCGGTTTCCGCTCGCCGCTCGGTGTTTCCCGCTCGCCGCTCGGGGCCGGCCCGGTGGGCCCGATCCTTCGGTGACGGGGTCCGGGGGCTACGCTGGCGTGGCTTGGCTTTCGCCTCGTCCTCGTCGCCTCTCGGTGTTTCCTGTGCGGTTCCCCGTCTTCTACTCCGGTCGGTTGACGAGGAAGTCCCGCGTGTCGCGGATCGGGCTGCGCTCGTTGTACGACTCGTCGAGTTCGTGCCAGTAGCGAACCGACTCGTCGCCCGGGCACCAACAGAGGAAGACCTTGCGGCCGAGGTAGAGCGACGGGAAGTTGATCACGCCGCGCTTGAACTCCTCGACGAAACACCCGAGCTCCTCGACTTCCCGGATGTAGCCGTTGATCCGATCGATCAGGCCATTGAGATCGCGCTTCAGCTCTTCGACCTTCGCCTCGGTGTCGGCGTCGCGACGCGCGAGGCGCTCCTTCTCGCTGATCTCCAGCTCGGTGCGCCGCTCGATGATGAGCGACCAGGTCTTGCGGACGTCGCCGACGATGCGGTCGAGCAGTGGGAGCATCCGGTTGGCCTCTTCGAGCGTCAGGATCCGAGACCTCACTCGGAGGCCGGGCCGGAGGTGCGTGTTCATGGAGGAGCGCCCTTTCGTCGTGCGGTTGGCGGAACGCACGGATCAGGGCATCGCGCGGGCCCGATCACCCCTCGCCTGAGCGGAGGATTCCGCGATCGTGAGGCGGGAACGGCGCCTCGTCCCGCCCCGAACGCGCACGGATCGTCCAACCTCGCGACGCTCGAGCGAGCCGGGGGTTGACTTCGCTTTCGCCACCCGGGATAAGGGCCCGGCCCGCCCCCACGCTAGCCTGCGGCTAGCGCCCGATTTAGCTCCGTCGCTCCGCCGGCCCTTCGCCCGTGCCTGCCCCAGTGGGCGGCCGAGCGAGGGCATTCCTCGGGGTCGCGACGGGTGCGGGGACGGACGAGACCCGGATTCCCGCGTCGTCGGTCGCGC
>JAGQRC010000204.1 GCA_020425835.1 Planctomycetota bacterium
GATGGCGGGGTGCTCCAGCGTCCCGAACCGATTCCGACCGTCTCGATCTCCGACCCTTCCTGACTCCTGCCGGGCGTTTTTCTCGAAAACTCGGACTTCCGATAATCCCCAGCATCGCTCCGTGGGCTGTTCCGTCCGCAGAGCGCAACTGCCGACGAGCGGCCGCACGTCGGCGTCCATCGGCACCGACCTGCCGTCCCCCCGAGCAATGTTATCGCTCGTTGCGCCTCCGCGACCTCACCGCGTCTGCCTTCCCAAGGGGCCGAGCCCCCTCTACCGTGACGCATCCGTTGGGGTTCGCCACGAGCGTGATCCCGCCACGAAGTGGTGTGTTACCGGGGTGCTGGGGAGAAGCGGCATGGGACGGTTCTGGAGACGACTGATCTCGTGCGGGCTCGTGGCGTGGATCTCCTTCGTCGGCGTGATGGCGCTTCGCTCGGAAGCGCAGACTCCGCCGATCCATCCCTACCTCTCTCGAAGCGGCTTCGAGCAGCTGGCGTCGCTCGAGAGGACTCTCGCGTCTCCGCAGTTCCGCACACTGGCGAGCGCGGGCTTCTCCCTCGGTCCCGCACGCGTGTCGGTGTCGCCTCGCAACGGGGGCGGAGCGCGATCGACCTGGCTGTTCGGGAGCGGATCACCGACCTATGCCGTCGAAGTCGAGGACGGAGCGACACACGCCCAAACGGGTGGGCCGCCCGGCTCGTTCTTCTCTGTTCGCCTCCTGCAGTCCCCGCCGCTCACGATCGCGCCCGAGTGGCTCATCGAGGACTCGATGGGCATCGACTTCCTGGAACTCGTTCTGAGCCGCGCTCGGCGCGCGGTGGAGCGTCCCTTCATCTCGGGGTCGACGTTGACCCGGCTGGTCGTCACCCGAGACCCAGGTCGCTGGAGCTCTCCTCCCGAGATTCGGGCCGCGTTCCACTACCGCCGAGGCACCACGGAGCGAGTGCTGGTCGTGCGCTCGGCGTTCTCACCCGGGGGATTCGGTCCCCTCGTCGTGGAGTCGGGGCCATGAGCATCCGGGGACTGGAAGCCCTCTTCCTCCACGCCCTCCGCACGCGCTCTCTCGACGGGTTCGCGGAGCGCGCCCATCGGGACGGACAGCTGTCGAACGAAGTCGATCTCCGTCGCGTCATCGATGACCTCCGCCAACTCGAGGGCCTCACGCTCGACGCGTTCGCCGACCGCTTCGCACGACTCGGCTCGCAGCTCCCGCTCGGCCTCGTGCGCCTCTACTTCTTCCGCTACTTCATCGCGCGAGTGGTCACCGGAGAGCTCCGCGCTCCCGCGCACGACCTTCTCTCGCGGATCGTCCCCGACGATCCGAGCTGCCTCTTCCTCCTCCGAGCCTGTGCGATCTTCGCTCAGTGGATGCGCGGCGATTGCGGCGATCCGACCGCACCGCTCCGGTCCCTCACGTCGAAGATCCAGCAGGAGGAACGGACGGTTGCGAACGCCTTCGTCGAGAGCATGGCTCAACACACGCTCGGATACGTCTGGAAGTCCCTCGGCAACTTCCGTGAGGCGAACGAGTCGTTCCAGAACGCCCTTCGAATCGCCCGACTCTACGAGTTCTACACGCGACCGATCTACGGGTCCGCCCTCGGCAAGCTGGCATGGGCCAGCGGTCAGTACCGCCGCGGGCTCGAACTCCACTCCGACGGCGTCACCCGGCGTGAAGCGCGGCAGAACGGCGACTGGAGGTTGTTGATCGACTCCCACTTGTGCGCGGCGAAGTGCGCGATCGATCTCGGAATGACCGAGCGGGCTCGGGGTGAGCTCGACGGCGCGGCGAGCCTGCTCGAGTCCTCGGGTGAGACATCCGCGATCCTGCGCGGCTACCGGGAACTGTATGGCGCCCAACTGCGCGCGGCCGAGGGCGACCGGGCCGCGGCTCGCCGCGCCTTCCTGGATGTCGAGCGTCGATTCCGACGGGGAGATCCCCCCTGTCGCCAAGGCGCGATGGACGCGTGGATCGACCGGGTCGAGCTCGACTTCCAGGGGGGGCGGCTACGGGACGCCCTGACCGCGACGCGCGCTCTCTTGGACGAGGCCCAGGAGTTCGGTCTGGCCGAGGCTCGTACTCGCCTGCTCGCGTTCCGGGCCCGTGCCTGCCTACGAGAGTCGCGGCAACTCGGTCGTCCGACACCTCGGCTCCGCGCGGGATACGACGACCTGATCGAGCGACTCCACCTCATGAACAATCCGAGGCTGACCTTCCTCGCCTTCGCGGATCTCTATGCCTTCGCCCGCCAACACCTCGACAAGCGCGAGCAGAAGTTCTGGCTCCTCCGACTCCAGGCGCTGGAGCCCATCCTGGAGCGGAGCTGCTACGAGACGCTCTATCGGGATCTGATCACCGATCGCTACCGCGATGAACTCGAGGGCGAGCTCTCCGCCTTCGAGCACGACCTCGAGGAGCTTCAGAACACCAGCGACTGATCAGTCCCCGATGATCGAGAGGTCATCGATGACCTCGTCCATACGCTCGTAGCGCTCCGCAGGATCGAAGCGCGTCATTCTCTCGATGACCCCGACCACGTCGTTGACGCTCTCGTGATACCCGGACCGCGTCAAGGCCTCCCCGAGCCCCACTCGATCGAGCGAGACCTCGCGAAGGTCGACGATGTCATCGATCGATGCGTACGGACGCTTCCCGGTCAGCAGCTCGTGGAACACGATCCCCAGCGAGAAGATGTCCGACGCCGCCGTCGCGTTCGAGACATCGGCGAGGAGCTCCGGCGCGCAGTACCCGTGGTCGAGCTGGAGATCGAGCCCCTTCCAGTCGTCGATCGCGGTGTTCCCCCGGATCAGCGCGAGATCGAAGTTGACGAGTTTGACGACGTCCGCCCCGGGATCGACCACGATGTTCAGCGGCCGGATGTCCCGGTGGATGATCTGGTTGTCGTGCGCATGTCGCAGCCCGCGCGCCGTTCCCGCGATGATCCTCCGCTTCCGAGCCCAACTCAGGTCCTCGTCCGGATCATCGATCATGACCCGAAGGGTGCGACCGCCCTCGATGAACTCGTGCGGTAGGACGAAGTGGCTGCCCTCCCACGCGAACATCTCCCCGCTTCGAATGATGTTGGGATGATCTCCCACCAGGCTCAGAGCCTCCTGGTCGTGGAAGATCGACTCGATCTGCGCCTCCCGCTCCTCATCGCCGAGGTATGGATCGAAGTGGTAGACCTGGAGCACGGTCGTCGGTCGAGCCTTCAGATAGCGATGTCGCCCGAGGTAGACCGTCCGCCGATCGGTCTGGTTGATCTTCTCGATGACGTCGTAGAGCCCGATCTGTGTCACCTTGCTCGAAGGTGGACTCCCGTGCAGCGCCGCGACGATGCGCTTGTGCAGATGCTCGATCGAACGGGCATTGGCGATCGGCAGACGGTTCGGGTCGCGGATGAACGCGACCGCCTCCTCGATCCGCACGACGCGGTCACGCCGATCGTCGCGCAGATTGCCGACTCTCACCTTGTCGTCGGTCAGGAGGATCAACGAGACGATCAGCGTGCCTCGGAGGCCGGAGTCCTTGTCGGCCATGTTGTCGTGGAGGACCCTCGCCTTGCGGTTGGCGAGCGGCAGCGGATTCACATGGGACGCGCCGCTCGGCTGCAGGTACCAGCGACTCGGGTCGCCATTGATGCGTCCCTGGTATCCCTTGACCTCGAGGATGTACACGGCGTGAGTGCCCACCACGAGCACGTCGATCTCGTAGGGGAATCCTCGGCGAGTCGTGATGTCGAAGTTGTGGAACAGCGCGTACTCGTCCGGCAGGCGCTGAGCGAGCTCACGCACCGCCTTGCGCTCCGCCTCGTTCCCGGGCTCGCCGATCTGGTAGATTTTTGCCACGAAGTCCCTTCCCGAGGTGGACATAGGCCGCGATTCGTCCGATGTAAGGACGCCACCCGGACGAAAGCAAGACCATGAGGAAGTTCCCCCTGCCGGCCACTGTCTTCTCTGCGAGTCTCCTCGTCCTGTCCGCCTGCGCGTCCGTCCCGCCGACGGAACGGGGTGGACCCGCGGGCGACAGCCGGTCGACCCGGGCGGACTCGTCGTCCGACGCCCCTCCCCTGGCTTGGGGAGGGAAGGACTACGCGCACCCCACCCTCTTGCGCACGATGTCGACCGGTGACGCATCGGTGTGGGCGATCGCGTTCAGTCCCGATGGATCGAAGCTCGCCACCGGAGGCGACTCGGGACTGGTGCGCGTCTGGCGAACCGCCGACCTCCTGAGTCCGGAGCCTCACGCGGAACTCCAGCTCGATCGCCATCACGGTCGGGTCCACGACCTGCAGTTCGACGCCGATGGCCGCCGCTTGATCAGCGCGGGTCGCGATGGCCAGGTCATCATTTGGGATCTCGACAGACGGGAGCCGGAGCGAGTCTTCGCCCACGCCTGGGAAATCCGCGCTGCGGCGCTCAGCCCGGACGGGACCCGATTGGTCACCGGGCAGTTGGGAGGGACGGGCGGTCACCAAATGTCGACGGTGCACGTCTGGGACGTCGAGAGCGGGGCACGGCTGCAGAGCCTCGAGCATCACGCCCCGTGTGCAGACCTGTCGTTCAGCCCCGATGGCGTCATGCTGGCCCTCGGACTGATCGACGGCGAACCCTCCGCACTCGTCGACGTGGAGACCTGGACGGACGTGCTCGATCTCGGTCCTCGAAGGCAATGGGCCAATCGAGTGATCTTCGACGCGGACGGGCGACACCTCGCGCTCGCGTCGGTTCGCAGTCCCCTGGAGACCACCACGGTGGGAAGCCTTCGGTTGTGGAATGCGCGTACGGGCCGTGAGCTCGCCCCGATCGAACCGCCGACCGGTCCGGTCGGGCTCGCCTTCACCCCGGGCCGCGACGCGATCGCTGCGTCGCTTCCCGACGAGAAGCGCATCGTGATCTACGACCTCGAGAGTCGTACGGCGCTGGCCGAGCTGCCGGGCCGAGCGTACACCTCACTGTCGTTCCATCCCGAGGGATGGACGTTGGCGGCCTGCTCCCCGATCGATGGACGAGTGGACCTCTGGATCTTCGGAGCCGATGACTCCGAGCCGGAGGCGTCGGCCGAGATCTCGCCGGCCAGCGCGAAGCCCTGACCGCGGTATCCGGTCAGTTCGAGGACACGGCGGGAACGATGTCGACCGGGACGCGCAACTGGAGCTCCCCCTCGTCGGCGTGAACCTCGAGGTCGATCCAAGAGAGCCCGGCGTTGTCACTGACGACGGTGAACGGGAACTCCGACTCCTCGCCGACCAGCTGGCCCGTTTCGGTCACGAGATGGATCGAGTCCTCGGCGAACGCACTGAACTGGACGGTGCCCACTCCCTCGCCTCGCGAAGTGGAGACGAGACAACGACCGTGCCCGTTGACCGGGTACTCGGGTGCATCGAGTCGTGCTCGCCACTCCCGGGTCCCGACGCGAGTGACGGCGACGACCGGACTGCGCGACCGCACCTGGTAGTCGTGTCGGGCGAGCCGTTCGAGGATCTGACGTGGCGCGAGTCGCTTCGCGTCGTAGCGCACGGTGACGCGTCCACGCGCGGAGGTCGCCACATCCTGGAGACCGTTGAGTCCCCGCAGCGCGGCCTCCACCAACAGCGGGAGACGTACCTCGTCGTCGACGCCGTCGATGGTCAACTCGATCTGATGGTAGTGTTCCACGACACCTCGGCCATCGGCCACGCTGATCCAGATCAAGCCGGTGGCGATCGTCGCGATGCACACGACGAGCAGGACTCGTAGCGAAGGGCGCAACGCCTCCCAACGCTCCCGGAGTCGATCCCATCGATCTCTCATGGTCACCCCCAAAGTCACTCCCACTCGCCGCGGGTCGGTTCGTTCCAGCGAACCGCCGGGCGACATCGGACCACGCGCACTCGCGTGACTGCGCCCGACACCCACGGAACCTCGCAGTATAGCGAGCCGATCGGGGGTTCTCAGCCATGAGTCCCGAAGCGTCGGACGTCGATCCTCGACCCGGTCCGTGTCCTTGGGTCGTTCGATCCGCACCGAGACGCCGGCCCCGACGCTCGAATTGACCCGCCGTCGTGATACCATCGCGCCACCGATTCCGAGGGACCGTCCTCGAGACCCTGGCCCGCGAAACGCGGCGCGCCTCGATAGGATCCGACGACGGAGTTCCTTACGGTTTCGCCGGCCGACCGTGCGTGTCGGTGTCTCGTCGGAGGGCCTCCGGCCACACGCGAGCCCTGGCCCCGGACTTCGGCGGGATCGAGTGCCGAGGATTGGAGTGACCGAGTGTCCGAGAGCCCGAGCATGGATGACCCGAAGTCGAGACCCGCGTCCCGTCGGATCGCGCCACTCTTCCCACTGCCGGACTTCATCCTGTACCCGGGTACCGTCCAACCGTTGCGGATCTTCGAGCCGCGCTACCTGCAGATGGTCGAGACATTGCTCGACTCCCCCGGGCTCCTCGTCATGGGGACCGTGCTCGGTGAGAACAAGCGCGACCTCGGCGCCTCGGACGCCTGCGTCGAACCGATCGGCACCTTGGCACAACTCCTCGGTTACGAGCGACTCGACAGTGGCGAGTTCTTGATCTCGGTCCTCGGGCTCGTTCGCGTCCACCACTCCGAGTGCCTCCCCGACCCGAGCGGCGAGCGGTTGTACCGCGAGGTCAGCATCGACGTCGTCGACGCCGAGACGGATCCCCGCGTGGAGGAGCAACTCCGCCCCTCCCTCCAAGAAGCGCTGCAGTCGCGTTGGTCGTCGGAGTCGG
>JAGQRC010000205.1 GCA_020425835.1 Planctomycetota bacterium
GCGCGCCTCGAACACATCGTCGATGCACACGACCGAGCCGCGTCTTTCGATGCGGACGGACTCGATGATCTTCTCCGCGCGCTGCGCGAGTACGGGATCTCGAGACCTCAGCCACTCCAGGAGGTAGGGACGGATCTGGTCCGTGTGGTAGACGAACGGCGGCTCGACCGCGGCGCAGCCGAGGATCTTGGGGTGCAGCGTCATCGTGGAAGCAACTCTCCGGGCGCCAGTCAACGGGTTCGGACCTCAACGGCTTGCTCACGCCGCGTCGGCACCGCCTCGAGATCGAGGTGTCCTCTGGATCGGGTCAACGGAGCTCTCTCCGGACCAGCACGACTTCGTTCCCCTCGTTTCGGATCCGCACTCGGCTCCCCCGCCGAGTGGCATCGGTATCGACGAGATAGGGCTCGCCGTCCAGCACGAGTTCCCCCGGAGCGGCCGGGGTATCGGACGAGGGGGCGACGAACGCCCACTCCCCGGACAGCACCTGGAAGGTCGGCCCCTCCGGTCCGATGATCAGCGCCGCGCCGGTGTAGTGCCCGCCGGGCGAGAAGTAGTAGTAGAGCTCGAGGAAGGCGCCGGCATTGTCGCCCCCCATCGACTCGAGTGCGAAGGACCCGGTGAGCGCGGAGGCGTCATAGGCGACCCACTCCACCTCCACCAAGTCCTCGACCACCGCCCGCTGCCCACTGTCGAGGACGTTCGACGGATAGCAACCCGTCAGGAGCGCGAGACCGGAGAGCAGCAGCGCGAGCCGGATCGTCATTTCGGGTCCGTCGCGGCGGTCGCCTGGGCCGGCCCGAGGGACCGCGCCTTCAGCGCGATCCAGATCTGGATCTGGTCTTCCATATTGATCATCCCGAGCTGGCTGGGCGGCGTGATCCCGAAGTCGCTGACCTTGACCGGGCACTGCCCGTCCACCGTCAACCGTCGACTCCGATCGAGGGTGATCGTAACCGGCATCGCGAGCGGTTTCGAGACTCCGGCGATCGCCAGGGTGCCGTGCACCGTTCCGGTCACTCGAGACTTCTCGCGGTCGACCTCGCCGACCTCTAGGCTGTCGAGCTCGAACCGCAGCTGCGGGTGCTCGTCGACGAGCAACAGCGAGCGCATCTCCTCGTCTCGGCCATCCACACCGGTTCGAATCGTCCGAGCATCCGCTTCGACACGTCCGCGACAACCGAGGTCGGGAGCCGCGACGGCCAGATCGAAATCGCCCGTCACGGTCGTGGTCGCGCCGGAGAAGTCGTGGAGCGTGCTCTTGGCGTCGAAACCGACGCGGGAGAGCGAGCCGAGGATCGAGAAGCGCTGGACGGAATCGAGGTCGATCTCGTTCTTCGGCACCGAGAAGCTGAGGAACGACTTCTTCTTCGGTGTCGGCTCGGGTTCGGCGACGACGCCCGCGACCTCGGGCTCCGCACTGCTCGGAGTCGACGCCGAGGACTCGGAAGCGTCAGTCGAGATCGCGACGTCATCCGGAACGAGGTCATCCGAGAGATCGGTCGAGGCGTCGGCGGTTCCCTCGACGGGCATCGAGGCGGTCGCCGCCGGAGCGTCGGACGCGACGGGTGTCGCCATCACGACGGTCGGCCGCTTCGCCAGCTCCTGCGCGAGAGCATCGATCTTCGCGTGAAGTCGTCGATCGACCGTCACCTCTTCGGGCTGGGACAGTACTTCGGCGAGCTTGCCGAAGTTCGAGTCGATCGCCTGAGTCAACCGCTCGAGATCCGAGCGGAGCGAGACGACGTCATCCTCGAGGAGCTTGACCGAGGTGACCATCGGATCCTCGTCACCCTTCGACGTCACGCGCACCTCGACTCGGTCGCGAAGGGTCATCACGGCGGCCCCCGAGAGGAAGCAGGCGCCGAGCAGGGTCAGGTATCCGACGACGATGAGGGTCTTCTTCAGCAGCGGCTTGACGATCATCGCGACCTCCAAGGAATCAGGTACGGAACGGCCTCGCGGTACTCCTCGAACGCGCGTCCGAAGATGCGAGCGTAGCGCGCCTCTTTCAACAGTGGACCGACGATACAGTAGGTCGTCAGGACCGATGCCACCCAGAGTTTGTCCACGGTCCACGCCGGACCGAACCAGGTGACCAACGCGAACGACAGGTAGATCGGCTGTCGGCAGACCCTGAACAGCCCCTTGGTGGGGAGTCCCGGGTATCGAACCTGCCGCCCTCTGAAAACCGCCCACCAGCCGGAGAGCCCGGTCTGTAGGCCGAGTCCGGCGTCCGCCATCGATTTCAACAAGAGGCCCCATGCGGTGAGATAGGCCAACGCCGAGATCGTGCGCAAGACTCCCGGAAGTTCGACCAGAGTGACGTGGGTCGGAGACCAACAGGCGAACACGATGATCAGCTGGAACGAGGCGAGCGAGGTGTACAACGTCGGGGCGAGATCGCGCGCCATGTCGGCCGGGGCGAGCCTCCCGAGAAGGCGCCGACCCGTCGTCGTGAGGAAGAACGAGTGCACGATCGGGAACTGCAGGACCAGTAGCCCATTGGCCACCAGGGCCCACAGCCCTCGGGCCGTGCCGAACCCCGTGCTCATGCCGGACCAGAGCCCGAAGAACATGAGCGCGACACCGACCGAGAACAAGCCGTGATTCAGTGCGCCAAAGGCCGCAGCGACGATGCGTCTCTTCATGGCGACCTCCTTCCCCAGGGTTCCGACATCCATCTCGACCACGTTCCGTCGAAGCCCGAGGCAAAGGACCGACCCAGGGTCGGGATTTGTTCTATACGCCAGAGACAGAGCGACTTGACGGTGTGGAGGCGGGCGAAGGTCGCACGACGGACTCCCCGGACCCTGTAACGCCGACAGGCATCCGTGAAGCCCTTTCACGGTGCCCCCGCTGACGTCACTTCACCCGGGCACCGGTTCCGATCGTGTCTGGAGAGACGGGCAAACCCTCACGACGCACTGGCCTCCGTCGGCCATGGGTGGCGAGCGACGGCCAAACTCGAGGTGACGTCGTCGATCTCCCACGCCTCGGCGTGGTCCTCGAGCGTCTGGCCCGAGAATTGTGGCGGCTCTCCTCGCTCGGAACGGCATTGAGGAAGAGCGCCGTCCCTTCGGCACGATCACATCGGGAGTCGGATCCGGCCGAAGCTCGACCTGTTTCGCGACCTTCAGTGGTTCACACCGCGACCGACCGGCGCTCGCTCGACCGTGACCCCCAGGGATACCCCCGAGAACACCAGGAACACCGCCCCCGAGGAACACCGTGCTCTGGCTCATTCCCATCGCCATCCCGGCGGCAGCGCTCATGATCGCGGTGATCCTCCTCGCCGTTCGGCGGCACGAGGCGGCACGCCTCGCGCAGACCGCTCGCGATCGTCGCGACGCGATCTCGAAGGGGAGCCACAAGGCGCGACTCCAGCATCCCTACATCGATCTGTCGCGCTGCATCGGCTGCGGGCTCTGCGTGTCCGCCTGCCCCGAGGAGCAGGTTCTCGACCTGCTCCACGGTCAAGCGGTCATCGTCCACGGCTCGCGCTGCGTCGGTCACGGTCGCTGCGCGGAAGCGTGCCCCGTCGGAGCGATCGCGCTGACCCTTGGCGATGTCTCGGAACGCGACGATCTCCCCGCTCTCGACGCGAACTTCGAGGCCGTCGGCTCACCCGGTCTGTTCCTCGCGGGTGAAGTCACGGGCTACGCGTTGGTCCGCACCGCGATCCAACACGGCACCCAGGTCGCCGACGAGATCGCGACGCGCTGCGCACGGGCGAGCTCGACGAGCCGAAACCCGGATGACCCGATCGATCTCCTGATCGTCGGTGCGGGCCCCGCCGGGATCGCGTGCTCGCTCCGCGCCAAGGAGCGGCATCTCCGCTTCCTGACGATCGACCAAGACACACTCGGCGGCACGGTCGCGCGCTATCCCCGACGGAAGCTGGTGATGACGCAACCGGTCGTGCTTCCGCTGTACGGCAAGGTCCAGCAGACCACGTTCGTCAAGGAGGACTTGATCGCGCTGTGGCACGAGGTGGTCGAGAAGCACCAGCTCCCGATCAAGACCGGCGTCGCCTTTCGCGGGCTCACTCGCAACGAGCAGGGCGTGTTCGAGGTCGAGACCTCGCACGGCAAGGTCCGCGCGCGATACGTCTGCCTCGCGATCGGTCGGCGAGGAAGCCCGCGGAAGCTCGGCGTCCCGGGCGAGGAGCGGGAGAACGTCGCGTACAGCCTGCTCGATGCCAAGTCCTACACGGATCGGAAGGTCCTCGTCGTCGGCGGCGGGGACAGTGCGATCGAGGCCGCGGTGGGACTGGCGGAGCAACCGGGCAACCGAGTGACCCTCTCGTATCGGCGCGCACAGTTCACACGAATCAAGTCGCGCAACGAGCGCCGGCTCCACGAGGTCACCGGGACCGCACAGCTCGAGCTACTCCTGAACAGTGAGGTCACTCGAATCGACGACTCGGAGGTCGAGCTCGCCGTCGAGGGCTCCCCGGATTCGCAGTGCACACGACGGCCCGTCGACGATGTGTTCGTGTTCGCCGGCGGCATTCCTCCGTTCCAGCTGCTCGAGTCGGCCGGGGTGTCGTTCGCACCGGAGGACCGCGTCCCCGTCGACTCGGTGGGCGAACGAGGGCCGGGACTGTTGCTCGCTCTGGTCGGAGCGTTCGCGGCCTCTCTGGTGATCCTCACGTGGGCGGCGCTGTACCGCGGCTACTACGGTGTGGATCTCGCCGCGAGGGTCACGCTCGAGCACCACGAGTGGCTCCGCCCGTCGGGTCCGCTGGGCCTGACCTGCGGCGCGCTCGCAATCGCCGCGATGATCTGGAACCTCGCCTACCTCGTCCGGCGTGCCCCGTGGGGTCAGTGGATCCCGGGAGCGCTGTCGTTCTGGATGGCGAGCCACGTCCTCACCGGGATCGTCGCGTTGCTCCTGGTCTTCGTCCACGCGGGGTTCACCACGCGCGCTTCGGTCGGAGGCCACGCACTCATCGCGATGACGATCGTGGTGATCGCCGGGGCGATCGGCCGCTACCTCTACTCGTTCGTCCCCCGAGCGACGAACGGTCGAGAGCTCGCCCTCGACGAGGTCCGCGTCGAGCTCGAGGGGCTCTCCGCGGAGTGGGACCAGCGCGGCAGCGACTTCGGCGCACGCGTGCGTGCCGAGATCGAGGCGATCGTCGATCGCGACCGCTGGCAACGCAGCTTCTTCGGCCGAGTGATGGCGCTGCTCACGAGCCAGCGACGAGTCGCCAAGCTGCTCTCGCGACTTCGCGGGGAGGGTCGCGCCGCCGGCTACACCGACGAGGAGCTCGACCGCTGGATCCCGCTCGCCGAGCGAGCGCATCGCATCGCGCTCGCCGCCTCCCACTACGAGGACCTGCGCGCGATCCTCGGGACCTGGCGCTACATCCATCGTTGGCTCGCGCTGTTCCTCGTCCTCGTCGTCATCGCTCACATCGTCGCGGCGGTGCGCTACGCCGATTTCGGGTGGCTCGCTCGCTGGTGGGAAGGTCGATGACGTCGTGGCCTCGTTGAAATCCGTCCCGACCCTGATCCTCACCGCGGTGAGCCTCGCGCTCGTGGCCGGTGTGTTCTTCTACTTCGAGCTGGAGCGCGTCTCCCCCGGTCCGCTGCACTCCGTGCACGCCATCGACGGCGAGATCGCGGAGCAGTCCTGCGATGACTGCCACGGCAAGGGGAGCACCTCGATGGCGGACGCCTGCGGCGCCTGCCACGAAGCGATCACTCGGCAGATCGCCGACGGCAAGGGGCTGCACGCGGAGCTCGGCGCAGAGCTGACCGGAACGTGTGGCCTCTGCCACGCGGACCACCACGGCGACTCCGTCGCGCTGGTCAACGAGACGAGCTTCGCACGAGCCGGGCTCGGCAGCGCCGAGGACTACCGCCCCCGGCACGATCGTTTCCCGCTGACCGGCGTTCACGTGAAGCCGCGATGCGAGGAGTGCCATCCGAACGCCTTCGCGGACCGAGTCCCCGCGACGGAGAAACGCTATCTCGACGCTCTGGCCGCGTGTGCCTCCTGTCACCGGGATCCCCATGCCGGCGACTTCGGCACGGACTGCGACTCCTGCCACGGAACCGAGACGCCGTTCGAGACCGGGACCGAGTTCGATCACGCGGTGTGGTTCCCACTGATCGACGCCCACGCGGACGTCGCGTGCGCGAAGTGTCATCGAGCCGGAACCGAGTGGTCCGTCCTCGAGCTCCGACGCGCGAAGGCCCAGGGCGAGGTGCGAGCGACCCGAGTCTGCGCGAGTTGCCACGAGAACCCTCACCAGGGGGGGAGCTCGATCCGGATCGCGGAGAGCCGCGACTGCGCGAAGTGTCACACCGTCACCCGTTTCGAGGATGCCGAGTTCGGCGCCGACCAACACGCCGCGATCGGTGTCCGGCTCGCCGGCGCCCACCTCCGAGTCGCCTGTGAACAGTGCCATCGGTCGAACTTCGTTCTTCCGGCCGCGGGGAGTCCCGAACCGATGAACCAGTGCGATTCGTGCCACCGATCCCCGCACGATCGCGCGCCGGTCCGACTCGAGCACGACACGCCGTGCACCCGATGCCACGATGTCGAGTCGTTCGATCATCTCTCGATCACCACCATCGATCACGGCCAGTTCGGGTTCGAGCTGACGGGATCCCACCTCGCACTCGAGTGCACGGCCTGCCACGACGGCCGCCGGACGGCGAAGCCCGAGTCGGAGACCGAGTGCGCGAGTTGTCACACCTCGCCGCACTCCGCGAGCT
>JAGQRC010000206.1 GCA_020425835.1 Planctomycetota bacterium
CTACCTCCAGCGCGGGGATCTCTCCGTCGAGCTCCTCGGTCGAGGGTTCGCCTGGCTCGACACGGGAACTCACGAGTCACTCCTACGCGCCGCGGAGTTCGTGGAGACGATCGAGGAGCGTCAGGGATTGAAGGTCTGCTGCCCGGAGGAAATCGCGTTCCGGCAGGGTTGGATCGGCGCCGACGCGTTGCGCCGGCAAGCGGAGCCGCTGTCCAAGAACCAGTACGGCCAGTACCTGCTCGGGCTGCTGGAAGGGTAGGTCGCCGTGGAAGTCCTCGAGACGACGCTCCCCGGCGTGCTGCTGATTCGACCCCGCGTGTTCGGGGATGACCGCGGTTTCTTTCTCGAGTCGTTCCAAGCGGAACGCTACGCGGAAGCAGGGATCCCGGGACCCTGGATCCAGGACAACCACTCGCGCTCTCGGACGGGAGTGCTCCGTGGACTCCACTATCAGCTCCGTTTCCCCCAGGGAAAGCTGGTTCGCTGCGCGCGAGGCCGCGTGTTCGACGTCGCCGTCGACATTCGCCTCGGCTCTCCGACGTTTGGGCGGTGGACGGGGGCGATCCTCGACGATGTGGAGCACCAGCAGCTCTGGATCCCGCCGGGTTTCGCCCACGGATTCTGTGTGCTCTCGGATGTCGCCGACTTCGAATACAAGTGCACCGAGCACTACCACCCGGAGGACGACCACGGCGTTCGCTGGGATGATCCGGAGGTCGGCATCGAGTGGCCGATCGAAGGCCCGACGCTCTCGACCAAGGACGCGAAGCTCCCTCTGCTCTCGGGCGTGGACCCGGATGCGTTGCCCCGGGCGAACTGACGTCGTCACAGACCGGAGTCCTTCATGACCGTTCTCGTCATCGGTTCCCGAGGCCAGCTCGGCACCGACCTCGTCGAACTCTGCCGGGAGCGCGGGATCGCGAGCGCGGGTCACGACCGCGATACCGTCGACATCGTCGACCCCGAGTCGGTCGCTCGCCTCTTCGCCGGTACGGAGCCACGCCTCGTGATCAACGCCGCCGCGTACACGGCGGTCGATCGGGCCGAGGAGGAGAGTGAGATCGCCTTTGCCGTGAACCGAGATGGTGCGCGACATCTCGCCGAAGCGTGTGGGGCGCGGAGAATACCGCTCTTCCACGTCTCGACCGACTACGTCTTCGACGGGGCATCCGATCGCCCCTATCGCGAGGACGATCCGGTCTCCCCGCTCGGTGTCTATGGCGCGAGCAAGTGGGAGGGCGAAGAGTCGGTTCGGAACAGCGGCGTCGATCACCTGATCGTCCGCGTCAGTTGGCTCTTCGGCCACGGCGGTCCCAACTTCGTGAAGACGATATGTCGACTCGCCCGAGAGCGCGAGGAGTTGCGCGTGGTCGCGGACCAACGCGGGGGGCCGACGCCGAGCCGTGACCTCGCCATCGCGCTGCTCGACATCGCCGCTCGGATCGTCGCGAACGACGCGGAATCCGACGCCGTCGAGTGGGGGACCTATCACTTCGCGGGAACACCGGAGACCAGCTGGTGCCAGTTCGCGGAAGCCATCGTCGATGCCTACCGCCGACACGAGACCGTCGCCGTGAAGCGCATCGTTCCGATATCCACCGAGGAGTACCCGACGCCCGCCGCTCGTCCCGCCTACTCCATGCTCGACTCGGCCAAGATCGGCCGAGTGTTCGGTGTTCCGGCTCCCTCGTGGCAGCGTGGGCTGGAGCGCGTTCTCGTGCGCTGGGCGGAGGAGACCGATCACTGAGCGTTGGACTCGATGCGTCCGTGGGCGCTCTCTCCCGGGCTCGTTTCCGCAAATGTCGCCGCGATCGACTCCTGCCGGGGGAGCTCCCGCTGTCGACTCGTTCGCTCGCCGCAGCTCCGGTAGTCTCTACCGGGGGGCCTCCGACCGGCAGCACGCCCGCAGCAGAACGGTAGCGCGATGGTCCTCGACATCACGTTCCTCGTCGTCGGGGTGATGCTCGCCGTTCCTTCCACGGTCCTGTTCGTCCAGTGCTTCGTGGCCGGGCTGCCGCGCCGGACGCGCACGCTCGCGACGGCACCACGCGCTCCCGTTGCCGTCCTCATCCCCGCTCACGACGAGGAGGTCGGCATCCGGGCCACCCTCGACTCGCTGTACCCGCAGCTCCAAGGGGATGATCGGGTCGTCCTGGTCGCCGACAACTGCAGCGATGGCACGGCCACCGTGGCGAGAGCGTGGTCCGACGAGCACCGGGAGATCGAAGTGTTGGAGCGGATCGACGGCACGCGTCGCGGGAAGGGATACGCGCTCGCCCACGGTGTCGACCACTTGCGGGCTCGGCCGCCGGAGGTCGTGGTGATCCTCGACGCCGATTGTTCCGTCGACGAGGGAAGCCTGGACCGGCTCGCGCGAGGCGCAGGGATTACCGGGCGTCCGATCCAGAGCTGCTACCTGATCGAGGCCCCTTCGGACCCGTCTCCGCGCCAGGCGGTCTCCGCGTTCGCGTTCCGGGTGCGCAACGCCGTCCGGCCGCTGGGCCTCGCGCGACTCGGGCTTCCGTGTGCGCTGACAGGAGCCGGGATGGCGTTCCCGTGGAGCATCATCGAGGGCGCACCCCTGGGCTCCGGGAACATCGTCGAGGACCTGCAGCTCGGCGTCGATCTGGTGGTCGCGGGCCACCCGCCCCGGCACGAGCCGGATGCGCGCGTGAGGAGCACGTTCCCGGAGGGGTCTCGCGCAGCGCTGACCCAGCGCTCTCGATGGGAGCATGGTCATCTTTCTACGCTCATCTCAGGAGTTCCCCGGCTTGTCGGTCGCGCCGTGCGGCGGTTCGATGTCGGAGCCCTGGGGTATGCGCTCGACCTGGCCGTCCCCCCGCTCGCACTGCATTGCGCGCTGCTGGGGCTCGCCGCGGTCAGCTCCGGCGCCTGGGCCGTCACCCCGTCCGGTCGACCGTGGGGGTTCGTCGCAGTGATGGTGGCGGTGTCGTTGACCGTCGCCGCGGTCGGCATCGCATGGGCTCGCTTCGCGCGAGACCTTCCCTGGACCTGCCTGGTGGCGGCGCCGTTCTACGTTCTCTGGAAGATCCCGCTCTACTTCCGCTTCCTCGTTCGACCGGAGCGGCGCTGGATCCGCACGGCGCGAGAGCCAGCGGATCGTGATCACGGCGGCACCTCGGACGGGGACGCCGATCCGGGTGAGGCCTCGCACGACCTGGTTCCACAGAAGACCGAGGGGACACCCCCGCGATGATCGACCCGCCCATGACGTCACCGTCGAAGAACGAGCCGCGAGCGGATGCGATCGGACCCGACATCACCATCGACGGGCTCGCGGTCGCGAACGTCTATCGCGATCAACTCGTCACTCACGTCCTCGAGTGCCTCTCGCACGGCGTGGGCGGTTGGATCGTCACCGCGAACACCGACTTCCTCGCCCGTATCGCGAAGAGCCCCGCGCTCGGGGCGCTGTACCGCCAGGCCGACGTGATCGTGGCCGATGGCGTGCCGTTGGTGTGGGCGTCGAAGTTGGCGGGGACCCCGCTGGTCGACCGCGTCGCCGGCTCGGATCTCGTCTGGCTACTCGCGGAGCGCGGCTCGGTCGTCGGGCGTTCGATCTACCTGCTGGGTGGGGACGACGGCGTTGCCGAGCGAGCGTGCCGGGTGCTCGGTGAGTCCTTTCCCGAGCTCGAGGTCTCGGGCTTCTCCTCGCCCTGGGTCGCCAATCCGCCGACCGACGCCGAGATCGACGGGATCCGCCGAGAGTTGCGGAGGGCGCCCGCGGACATCGTCTACGTCGCCCTCAGCTCCCCCAAGCAGGAGCACGTGATCCAGCGACTCCGCGACGACTTTCCTCGGACCTGGTTCATCGGAGTCGGGATCAGCTTCTCGTTCATCGTGGGCGAAGTGAAGCGCGCGCCCGGGTGGATGCAGAAGCTCGGCATCGAGTGGATTCACCGTCTCATCCAGGAGCCGCGCAAGCTCGCCAAGCGCTACTTGATCGATGATCTCCCGTTCGGGATCGGCCTGATGTGGCGCTCGCTCCGAGCGCGTTCCGGCCGGCGCTGATCGGCGGCCAGAAGCTCGGGCTT
Organism: Planctomycetota bacterium; assembly: GCA_020425835.1. The sequence goes on from JAGQRC010000206.1 coordinate 4,056, forward strand.
CCGGCCGCAACCGACGTTCGATGTTCTCGAGAGCGCTCGCTACGGGCAGCTCGTGTGGGTGTCGCAGGTGAGAGCGTCGGCGGTCGGGTCGTCACCGCACGAGACCGGCTCGGGGATCGGCGTCGCTCCCGGAACGAAGAGCGCAGCGAGCAGGAAGACGATGTCCGACACGTCGTAGGAGGAATCGTCGTTGGTGTCGCTCGCGTCGGCGCACGTCGACAACGGAGATCCCGGGATGAACAGCGCGCCGAGTCCGAACACCGCATCCGAGATGTCGATCGAACCGTCGTCGTTGAGGTCCCCGCGAACGAACGATGTCAGTGCTCCTCCGATCAACACCACGTTGTCGAAGGTCGACACACCCGGGTCGAAGATCGCGTCGTCGCTCCAGGAGCCGAGCCGAACGGTGAAGTCTCCCGAACCCGAGAAGTCCTGGGAGACGGCTCCGCTGGCGGGTGAGGTGTCGGCGAGGAAGACCGGCCCTCCGATCACGCTCAGCCCCGTCGCGTTGTCGATGACGTCCCAGAACGCAGCGTCGTAGCCCGGCGTGTCCAGGCTGAAGTACGACCAGTCGAACTCGATCGTGACCATCGTGCTGGCAGGGGCGATGAAGCTCTGTTGAATGGAGTCGTAGACATCGGACGACACTCCATCATCGCCTCCGGTGACGACCGCCTCCATCGCGGAGTAGTTGACCGAGCCGTCCAGGGACTCGGACATGAAGGTCCACGGGGCTCCCGTGGTATCGGTGAAGTCACCGTTGATGATCTGTGCCGTCGCGACGGTGGGCGCCGCGAGGGCGAGCGTGATGATGCCGATGAAGAGTCGGGAGCGCATCGAAGCCTCGATTCGGTGGGTGATTGTTGCGCGGCGTGGTGCCGCAAGCCCAGTGCTTCGATTACACCGTCGGACGAGGGTTCGGGGGAGGGTCCTGGGACGAAAAGCCCGTGGGCCGAGACCTGTGAACACGAATCCCGGCCGCCAGCCGGAGACTGGCCGACGGTGGCCGTCGTGCCCTGACGGTGGCGACCCGCGGCCCTCGCCGCCTTGGTGGATCGTCGACTTTCGCCGGGTGCGCGGGCGCAGGAAGCTCGGGCTCTCGGCTCGAATGAGTGCTTCGACCGGCTGCTAAGGAAGCAGGATCACCAGATCGTCTCCCTCGGGCGGTGGTTCCGAGGTGGGGGCGGCCGGGGACGCCGTCGCAGGCCGAGAACGGCGGGACTCTGCGACGTGCGGCACGAGCGTCGTCGCGCCGAGCGCGATCAGCAGCACCGGATTCAGCATCGCGTTGAGCAGGTTGTCGATCATCGACAACGCCAGGAGGAGTGCGAACACCGCGTAGCCTGCCGCGGTCGAGGTGTTCCAGCGTCGTGCGGGGAGGCGCCGCAACATTCGTAGCGCGGGCACCGAGAAGAACACCCACAGCGTGGCGAGACCGACGAGTCCCTGCTCGCCGAAGACGATGATCCAGAGACCATCCAGCACGCTGACGTCGCGACCCTGGTCGTCGAACACATGGCTCCGACCCCAGCGTCCCCAACCGAAGACCGGACGTTGCCACGCCTTGGCGACCAGTTGACTCTCGTTGTCCAATCGGAACTGCAAGGACTGGAGGCGCTCGGCGCCGACTCCCGCTTGCGCCACGGCCGAGAGCAGCTCCCGTTTGCCCCAGTCGTGAGCGCGGATCCCCATGTAGATCGGGCTGATCAACAGGACCGCGAGGAGGACCCATCGCCATCGCAGCGTCAGCGTCGCCATACCGAGGAGGAGCAGCGCAATCGCGCCGTAGGAGCGGCACGCGAAGGTGGTGACCGTGAGGATGGCCACCCAAGCTCCAGGGGCGACGCCGAGGAATCGAGGCAGCTGTCGGGCGCGCCAGAGCCAGAACGACAGCAGGGTGCCCGACGCCATCCACATTCCGACCATCAGTCCGTGCTCCATGAACACGACGGGTCGCCACAGGTGACCTCGCGCGGCCTGGTCGAACCGGTCGGGAACGATCCCGTAGAGGTAGTTGCTGAGTTGGGGGCTGAATCGGATCTCGAACCAACAGAGAGGGGCGTACAGGATCGCACCCACGACCATTCCGATCGCCAGCTCCCGGAGCGACTGCGTATCGGTGAAGTACAGCCGACCGATACAGTACGGGAGCCCCCAGGCGAGGAAGGTCGAGACGAACGCGGAGGCCGCGTCGTATGCACCGAGTCCGTTGGTGAGACTCGACACGACCGGACTGAAGCAGAAGACCGCCATCGGCAGGTCGAGCCAATGGGGGCGCAGCCGGAGGAACCGCGGGAACTGATCGAGGGCGGGCCGAGTCCGGAGCAGTCGCGGGAAGTCGAAGATCAGGATCGCGAGCAGGATCCCGAGACCGGTCGCCGTCAGTTTCGAGTAGTCGGGATAACCGGGCAGCGGGAAGCTCCCCGTCGGCAGGAACAACCACCCGGCCACGAAAGTCCCGATGACCGCCCGGCGTGGCGGGAGCGCCATGAAGACCACCATCACCAACGGCACCCAGCCGAGGAGCGCGATCGTGGAGAACGCGTTCCCGTTCACGACACGCCTCGCTGCCACTTGCGTCGCCGGATCTCCTCGACGGACTTCAGGGTGAGGGGAGCCCACGCTCCGACGACGATGAAGCCGGTCGCGATGAACGAGAGCCAGTTCGG
>JAGQRC010000207.1 GCA_020425835.1 Planctomycetota bacterium
CGAGCGGGGTGTCGTCGACGGCATCGCGGACGGTATCGCCAAGCGCGACCTGACGGTCGCGCTGACCCGCTGCATGATCGGGTTCCTTCTGCTCGCAGCGTGGGCGGCGCTGTGCCGCGGGATCCTCAACACCTATCGCCGGTTCTTCCTCCCGGCGCTTTCGCCCGCCTTGTTCAACCTCGTCGCGGTCGGCGTGGGGGTGGTGCTCTGGGTACGAGGGGGGGATCCGAAGGAGACGATCTTCGCCTGGGCGCTCGGCGTTCTCGCCGGGGGGGCGTTGCAGTTCCTGATCCAGGTGCCGGCCGTCCGACGATGCGGCGTACCCTTGCGATGGCGTCTCGATCTGGCGCACGAGGGATTCCGCAGGATCCTCCGATTGATGAGCCCGGCGCTCGCCGGCTTGGCTGCCGTCCAGCTGAACATCATCGTCAATTCGCGGCTCGCGTCCGATGCAGCGTTCGGTGATGGTGCCGTCACACGGATGACGCTGGCGTACCGCCTCGTCTATCTCCCGATCGGGGTCATCGGAGTCGCGCTGGCGACGGTGACGGCGGTGCGCGTCAGCCGGGATGTGGCCCGGGACGACCTCGAGCGCTTTCGCGACGGTGTCTCCACATCGCTTCGGTTCCTCGTGTTCTTCACCGTGCCCAGCACCGTCGGTCTGATCGTGCTCTCCTTGCCGATCGTCCGACTCGTCTTCGGGCACGGTCACTACCTCGACGATCCGACAGCGCTGCCGGAGACCGCCTGGGCATTGACGCTCTACTCGACCGCTCTCTTCTTCTTCTGCGCCGTCAAGGTGCTGGTCCCGGCGTTCTATGCGACGGATCGGATTCGGGTGCCGCTCTTCGCCTCCCTCACCGCGATCGTCGCCAACCTGACTTGGGCGCTCTCGACGATTCGTTGGTTCGGGTGGCCCACGCTCGTGTTCGGGACGGCGGTCGCCGGGCTCTTCAACTTTGCGGTGCTGGCGTGGGCGTTTCACCGCTGGATCGGTCGGCTCGACTACCGCGCGCTCCTGATGACCACGGGCAAGGTGTCGATTTCGTTGGTTCCGATGGGCTGGGTCGCGTTCGCCGCGAATCGAGGTCTCGAGTCCTGGATCGGTACCGGGAGCCTCCTGCCGAAGCTGATCGGGACCGCGGTTCCCATTCTTGCGGCGGTCGTCGTCTACTTCGCGATGGGGCGACTCCTGGGACTGCGGGAGGCGGTCGATGCGATGTCGTTGAGGCGGCGCCGGAGATGACCCGGGCCCGTTGGTGAGGACGCTCGTGCGAAGATCGTAGGACGGTCGACGGCTCCCCCTGGGCCGGGTGGATCCGGGTCGATCGACCCGCGAAGAAGCTCCCTCGTCGATGCGATGTCTTCCGAGGGTTCGAGCGGCAGAGGCGCTGCACTACGCGACTCTCTCCACGCGAGAAACCGGATTGCCGTGCGAGGCTGTGGGGCCTCCCCACGGGACCAACCCGGACGGTCCAACGCGTGGAGTCGCGCAGTCGTCTCCGGGCTCCTACGCGGTTTGTACGCGTCTTTACCCACTTCCCTAAACAATGTTGGTGAAGTCCCTTAAGGGCTCTCACCCGGACGACGATAAAGTCGGCATGAGCGAACGGACCACCACCCCTCAACCCACTTCGAGTCCTACGGGACCGCGGACCGGCTCCGCGCCGCGCGACCCGCTCGAGCCGCGCGTCGGGCTCCGCGACGGCGCGGGCTCGCTCTGGAAACGAGGGACGACGTTCGCGATCACCGGCGTGAACCGAGGGCTCGACCGTCTGCCCCTCTCACGGCTGGTGCATCGTCGCGTGCTCCGCCGGCTCCGCGTGTCCGACCACCGGGTCGTGCTCGCTCGCTCGGCGCCGGGCCTCGACGGCTTCCGCTTGGTCTTCGTCAGCGACCTTCACCTCGGGAGCTTCTTCGGGGCGCGAGAGCTCGATCGGGTGTTCGACACCGTCGCCTCGCTGAACCCGGACCTCGTCTGTCTCGGCGGCGACCTCATCAACTCGCGACTCCGCGAGCTCGAGCATCTCGCGGACGTTCGAGGGAAGCTCGACCCACCGTTCGGCGTCGTCGCCGTGCCGGGGAACCACGACCGGTTCTATGTCGCCAGCGACGACGCTTGGGAGAAGAGAGTCGCGGAACTCGACATCGACTTGTTGAGCAATCGCGGCCGACGCGTGGAGCGTCACGGAAGCTCGATGTGGTTGGCCGGTGTCGACGACCTCGAAGAGGGCCGACCCCATCTCGGCGCAGCGCTGGATGGATGTGGCGATGACGAGTCGGTGGTCCTCCTCTCCCACCACCCCGACCTGTTCCCCTACGCCGCGCGATGTGGGGTGGAACTCCAACTGTCGGGCCACACTCACGGCGGGCAGATTCGACTCTTCGGACGTGCATTGATCACGCACAGTGAACTCGGTTTCGACGCCGGTTGGTTCGCCCAACGAAACAGTCGTCTCTACGTCAGCCGCGGAGTCGGCGTTACCGGATTGCCTCTGCGATGGAACTGTGATCCCGAAATCGTCTGCGTGGAACTGCGCAACGACGTCGCGGTGAAAACACACACATAGCTTCTACATGCGAAAGGACTTCGAAGTGCACGATACGTGACTTCACCTATGTTTGTCTCGCCCCTGCCGTGTATAACGGGATCGGCGAGAGTAAGGGCTGGAAAAATCGATCTCGCCAAGCTCCTCAAACGTTGGGTAGCTACGTACGGAAGTCACCGACGCTCTTCGGAGCGGTGGTCCTCCGGCGAGAGCATACGAGAGTGCGCTTCGAGTCGTGCGATCCCGCCAATCCTCGCGCGAATCGCTCGAAGCCTGTCGGTTTCCGGAGTCGTTCATGACGCCGGAGGGCGAAACCGACAGCCCACTGTCGTAGCGGCTTTTCCAGGTGACAGTGTTCGCCTGCGGTGTTCTCGCGACCTCGCGGGAGCCGCGGATCGGGGAGATCGGGCAGCCGATCTTCCGAGTCGTCGCCGGCGACGAGTTCCTCGTCGCGACGCGCAACAGGGTGATTGGGCGTGAAGAACCGAATGTTTCGGTTCTCCCCTGACGGCCGTGGCGATGACGAAGGACATCCGTCGACCAAGGGTCTTCAGACCCCAGGAAACCGTGCCGAAATGATCGACTCGAACGTTGCAACCATCTTCCTCGTCGATGACCAAGAAGAAACTCGAACCCGTCACGAGCGGGTGCTTCGCGAAGCGGGCTTCAACGTCGCGACCTTCGCGAACGCCGCTCAGTTCCTCGAGGTCTACAACCCCGGCGCCGCCGGGTGCATCGTCTGCGAGTTCAAGCTCCCGGACATGGGCGCCCTCGAGCTGCTCCGCGTTCTGCAGGCGAAGGAGCTCGAGCCGACCTTCATGGTGCTGACGCGCCACGATGACGTCTCCAACGCCGTTCGTTCCCTGAAGGCGGGCGCCTTCGACTTCCTCGAGAAGCCGGTCGAGACCGAAGTGCTGACGAACCAGGTGCAGCTCGCTCTGCAGGAGGACGCCAAGCGTCGCCGCGCGCGTCGGGTTCGCACGGAGATCTCGGACCGTCACGTCCGTCTGACTCGTCGGGAGCGCGAAGTGATGAAGCTGATGGTCAGTGGGAAGGCGTCCAAGGAGATCGCCTCCTACCTCGAGCTCAGCCCGCGAACCGTCGAGTCCCACCGAGCGCGAATCATGAGGAAGATGGAAGCGAACAGTCTTCCCGAGTTGGTCCGCTACTCGATGCTCATGCAGTCGACCTGCTGCAGTCAGATCCTGAAGGCGCTCCACGAGGTGGAGCCGAACACGGTGACCTCGCTGCAGCCCGTCCTGGTCTGAGGGGGGATCATTCCTGGGCTGCCGAGCGGTTCACGAATGATCCCGACGCGACGAGATCGAGCCGTGGAGTCGTGCAGTCCAGGTTCTGCTCGAGGCCCGCTCGACGAAGAAGGGGTGGGGAGCATGGCTCTCCACCCCTTCTTCGTTTTCCGACGATCGTGCGCCGGTCTCAACCTCGACCGTGATACTCCGCGTGGAGATTGCGCGCCAACGACAGCCACTCGTTCTTCTCGAGCTTCTGTCGGAATCCGCGGATCTGACCGGCGATCTCATCGATCTTCGGCTTGGTCAGCGAGGAGAGATCGGAGTAGGAGGCGATGCCGAACTCCCCGAGTCGGTCGGCCAGCACTGGACCGATTCCGGGGATGAGTGTCAGGTCGTCCGCCGCGGCGACGTCTTCGACCTCTTCCTCGTAGTACTCCCACTCTTCGTCGTCCTCGGCGGCGAGCGCTTCCTCTCCTTGCGGGAGATTGGTGAGTTCGAGGAGACGATCGCGGAAGTCCGCGATGCGCAGCTCCTTCTCTTCGAGCTCCTGGGCGAGCGCGCTTCCCGACCGGGTCAGGCTCTCGCGCTCCTGGCTCAACTCGTCCAGTTTCCGGCGGAGCTCCTCGGCCTGCGCGGTGCTTTCGCTCTGCACCCGCTTCAGCTCGGTATCCAGCTGCGTCCCCTGTTCCCGCGCCGCAGTGAGGTCCGCCTCGAGTTGGGCGAGCTTCGCTTCGAGCTTCGCCACCTGCTTCTCGCGCGCCGACTTCTCCTTCTCGAGCGCCTTCTCGCTGGCCGCCTTGGCCGTCACGAGCTGCTTCTCGAGCTCCGCCTTCTCTGCGACCAGCTCCTTCTCCCGGGCTTGGATCCGCTCGAGCCACTCCTTCTCACCGAGCTCCATCGTGGACAGCAGCTCGCGCTCGCGAGCTTCGAGCCGTTGGGCGGACTCCGTCTCGAGCGTCGCGAGGGACGCGAGGAGTTCCGCTTCGCGAGCCTGGAGTCGTTGGGTGGACTCCGCCTCGAGGGTCGCCAACGACTCGAGGAGCTCCGCCTCGCGTGCTTCGCCCGTCGTCGTCAGGGACTCGACCTGGGACTGCAGTGCCGAGGTGTCCTTCTCGAGCTCCTGGGTGTGAGTGCGGCTCTCTGCGAGCTGGGTCTCGGTGTCCTCCAGGCGCGTGCGCAGCGCTTCGATCTCCTGGGATTGGCCGCTGCTGAGGGTCTCCAGCTCCGTCTCTCGCTCGGAGAGGTGCGCTTCGCGCTCCGCGAGTTGCTCGGCGCGCGCCGTGGTCTTCTCCAACTCCGAACGAATCTGGTTGAGCTCGGTCCGGAGCGCCGACAGCGCGAGGTCCTTCTCGTCGCTGGTGCTGAGGAGGTCCGCCTCGCGCGCCGCGAGCTCCGCCTCGCGCTGTGAGAGCGCCTCCGCGCGTTCTCTCGCCTCCTCGAGATCGACGCGCGTCGACTCGAGCTGCGCGGTGAGCTCGGAGATCATCTCGGCCTGCTTGCTCGTCTCTTCGGTCAGCTCGGATCGCTCCGCCTCGAGTTCCGATTCGCGAGTGGCGAGTCCCTCCGCGACGTCCCGAGATTCCTCGAGCTCGAGCAGGGTCTGCTCCAAGTGTGTGCGGACGCGCGACAGCTCGGACTCCTTGGTGTCGTTCGACTCGACGAGCTGCGACTCTCGCTTGAAGAGTTCGCTCTCTCGCACCTCGAGCTGTTGCGCGCGAGTGCGCACCGCCTCGAGCTCGGTCCGTGCGGTGGCCAGCTGCTCCTCGAGCTGCGCGCGCGTGCTCTCCAGTTGATCTTCGAGTTCCGTGCGCGTGCCGTCGAGCCGTCCCTCGAGCTCGACGCGGGTGTGCTCGTGCTGCGCTTGGAGCTCGGTCAGCGCGGCCTCCTTGGCGCGACCCTCCTCCTCGAGCTTCGCCGCGCGGGCTTCGAGCTCGCTGCGACGCTCCTCGAGCTGGTCCCGCTGCTGGCGCGCCTCCTCGAGGTCGTCGCTCATCCGCTCCACCTGAGTCCGCAGCGATGCGAGCTCCGTCTCCTTCGCTCGCTGCGCCTCGGTCAGCGAACCCTCGGACTCCTCGAGCTGTTCGCGGCGCGTCTCGAGCTCGGTGATGCGTTCGCGGCCATCGGTGACATCTCGCTCCAGGCGGCTGACTTCGACCCGCAGCTCGGTGAGCTCCACATCTCGCTCGGCGAGCGCCCGACGCAACTCGGTCTCGCGCTCGAGCAGCTCGGAACGGCTCCGGTCGACATCCTCGGTGCGCTTGCGGAAAGCGTCCAGTTCGATCTGGGCCGCTTCGATCCGGGACCGGAGGCTGGAGCCCTCGACCTCGTGCGACTCGAGGCTTCGCGTCAGATCGGCGACCTGCTGCTCGAGCTCCGTGACCCGCGCTCGCGCGGTGGTGAGCTCTTGGGCGTTCGCGTCGCGCCCGGTCACCGCCTCCTTGAGCAGCGCCTTCGACTCCTGCAGCTCGTCGCGCAGGGTCACGATGCCGCGCTTCTCGTCGGTGAGGATCATCTCCCACTTCTCGGTCTTCGCCTGCAGCTCCGATTGGATCCGCTCGCGCTCCGCCTCGATCGCCGCTTCACCGTCGGCGAGCGCTCGCTCGAGTTTCTCGACCTCGCCGCGGTGACGCTCCGTGATCTCGACGATCTCCGAGCGGTGCCTCGACTCGAGCTCCTCGACCGAACGCTTCTCCGCCTGCAGCGCTTCATCGAGCTTGCGGTTGACCGCGTGGTATCGCTTCAGCTCGTCGATCGCCTTGTGGTTGTCCGATCGGAGCTTCTCGATCTCGTGCCCGTTGCCCTCGATGGTCTCGAGGATGCGCAGCCGCTCCTCGTCCCAACGATGGCGCTCGTTCCCGAGGTCGTGCTTGAGCTGAATCGCGAGGTCTCGGTCGTGAGCCCGCAGGAACCACCAAGCTGCG
>JAGQRC010000020.1 GCA_020425835.1 Planctomycetota bacterium
ACTCACCTTCCTGGTGATCGCGAACATGATCGGCGCCGGGGTCTTCACCACCTCCGGCTTCACAATGGCGAGCCTCGGGTCGCCGGGTCGCGTGATCGCAGCTTGGGTGGTCGGCGGCGGGATCGCCATGGCGGGCGCGATCGGCTTCGGGCAGCTCGTCCGCGCGATGCCCGAGTCGGGTGGGGAGTACTTGTTCCTCGCGAGGGCCGCGCATCCGTTCTTCGGCTTCGTCGCCGGTTGGGTCTCCCTGATCGCGGGCTTCACCGGAGCGATCGCGTTCGCGGCGAGCACGTTCGAGAGCTACGTCGTTCCGGTGACCGTCCGCCCGTCCTGGTTGCCCGAGGATGCCGTGGCGATCGCGGTGGTGGTGGTCGGCGCGCTCCTCCACGGCCGCGGCCCCCGCGCCGGGGCGATGACGCAGAACATCGCAGTGATCTCGAAGCTCCTCCTCCTCGTCGGCATCGTCGTCCATGCCGTCGTCGCCGAGCGGGATCATCCCTGGAACGGACTCGCTGTCGACGCGGGGCTCTGGTCCGAGGCCCCTCAGGGGCTCGGCCCGACGATCGTCGCGTTCGCCGGGGCGCTCGTCTGGATCTCGCTGAGCTACTCCGGGTTCAACGCCGGGGTCTACATCGCGGACGAAGCGCGCGAACCGGAGCGGACCATCCCGCGCGCGCTCCTGATCGGCGCGGGAGTGACGACACTCCTCTACATCACTCTGAACGCCATCTTCGTCTGCGCACCGGCGCCCGCAGAGATCGCGGGGCGACCGGATGTCGCCGCGATTGCCGCGGAGTGGATCGGTGGCCCGGCGTTCGGGCGCTTCGTCCGTGCCGTGATCGCACTCGCGCTCGCGACATCGGTCTCGAGCCTCCTGATGGCGGGGCCGCGCGTCTACGCGAAGATGGCCTCGGATGGTTTCCTTCCGAGCCTGCTGCGCTTCCGCGAGGATCGACCCGAGGCGGCGGTGCTGTTCCAGATGCTCCTCGCGATCGGGTTCATCCTGGTGTCGAAGGTCCAGGATCTCCTCTCCTATCTCGGACTGACGCTCTCGCTCTGTGCGGCGATGACCGTCGGTTGCCTCTTCCTACCGAGCCTTCGACGTCGTTCCTGGATTCACCCGACCCACTGGTGTCCACTCCTCTACGTGGCGGCCACCATTGCCGCGGCAGTGGTCCGCGGCATCCGGGAGCCCGCGGAGATCCTCACCGCTCTGGGCACGTTCGCGATCGGAGCGACGATGTACGGTGCGTCCAAGTGGTCGGCTCGCGCGTCGACGCCGTGACCCCGATCCCGACCCCGACTGCGAGCTCGAGAAGAGGATGATCCATGATCGCCCGAGACGAACTGATCGACACTCTCCACCGCGCGTCCGAGCCTTGCCCGGATGTCCTGGCCATGTGGCTCGGGGGCTCGTTCGCGTTCGACGCCGAGGATGAGCTCTCCGACATCGATCTGGTCCTGGCGGTCTCGGAGGATCGCGTCGAGGCCGTCTTCGATCGGATCGAAACGGCCCTTCGCGACCTCTCGCCGATCGTCGCGAGGTACCGTGTCCCGGAGCCCGCGTGGCACGGTTTCAGCCAGTGTTTCTATCGACTCGAGGCGATGCGGGAGGAGCACCTCCTCGACCTCTGCCTCGTCCCCGAGAGCAAGGGGATGTCGTTCAAGGAGGTCGAGCTCCACGGCACGCCGCGGGTGATCTTCGACCGCGGCGACTACGCCCGGACGACCCACCTCGACCTCGCGCGCAACCGTGCGGACATCGACGCGCGCCTTCCCGAGATCGTCGCCCGACACGAGCTGTTCGGTCACTTCGTCGCGAAGGAGCTCCGACGGGGCGATCTCCTCGCGGCGCAGCACTGGTTCCAAGCGATGCTGGTCGCCCCGTTGGTCGAGCTGCTGCGCATGGAGCACTGCCCGGAGCGCTTCCGCTTCGGCGCGCGCTACCTCGGCCGCGATCTGCCCCCGTCGGTCCGATCGCGGCTCGAGTCGGTCACGCTGGGGCCACCCGAAACGCTCGGCGAGCGCGCCGACCTCGCTCGCGCCTGGATCCGGGAGCTGACGACATCTTCTGCGGGGAAATGACTTTCACTCGGGCGATCCCGCGTCGACACTCGCAGCGATCGCCAATCCCCTCGAGATTCACCGGAGGAGTCGAGACATGTCTCGATACGACATTCAGGAGTTCGTCGCGCGTTCCGAACAGCAGGACCGCGGGCAGGGTCTGTTCGAGCTCGAGGGGGATCGAGTCCTCGAGGTCAACCTCGACGGGAACGTCTGGACGAAGATGGGGTCGATGATCGCCTATCGGGGATCGGTGAGCTTCGAGCGCGAGGGGATCCTCGAGCACGGCATCGGGAAGATGCTGAAGCGAGCGGTCAGCGGCGAAGGAACTCGGCTCACCCGCGCCAGCGGCCGCGGCAAGGTCTACCTCGCCGACGAAGGAAAGAAGATCACCATCCTCGATCTCCGAGACGAGACCATCTTCGTCAACGGCAACGACGTTCTCGCGTTCGAGGAGCACATCGAGTGGGACATCAAGCTGATGCGCAAGGTCACCGGCCTGATGGCCGGCGGACTCTTCAACGTCCGCCTCGAAGGATCGGGACTCGTCGCGATCACGACCCACTACGACCCACTGACCCTCGTCGTCCACCGCGACTCACCGGTCACCACCGACCCCAACGCCACCGTCGCTTGGTCGGGCTCCCTGGAGCCCCAGTTCAAGACGGACATCCAGCTCAAGACCTTCTTCGGCCGCGGCAGCGGAGAGTCGATCCAAATGCACTTCGCCGGCGAAGGCTTCGTCGTGATCCAGCCGAAGGAAGAGGTCTACTTCCAGAGCCGCTCCTGAAGCGGGGCAGAACGGTGTGACCCGCGGTCAACACGAGGACGCGCCGACGTCTGACTCCGGACACCCGCATGCGCATCGGGAAGGTCGCGACGCCTCGTTCCGCCCGGCAAGCCGAACTGCGTTTCCGCTTCCGCGGTGGGTGCCGATCGCCCGACGCCCCTGTCACGATGACCGGTCGTCGGAAGGAGGCGCGGATGCACGGTCGGGTCTGGGGTTGGGTGTCGGGAGCGATCGTCGTCGGTTGGTTCATCGCGTCGCTGCAACTCGGACGCGCGGAGTTCTTCCGCACCGGGTCGGGCATCGGGCCCCTCGGTCCGATCCAAGTCGCGATCTTCGGGCCGATCGGAGTTTTCGTCCTGAGCTATCTCGCGATCCCGTCGTTTCGGTCGTTCGTCGACGGGTTGGACGTGGTCGGACTCGCGGCGGTCCAGGTCCTCCGGATCCTCGGCGCCGCCCACCTCGTCTCCTGGGGGTACGGGTTGATGGCGGGGACCTTTGCGCTCTCGGTCGGGATCGGCAACTCGATCGTCGCGCTCGTGGCCCTGTCGACGGTGAAGCGAGTGGCGACCCGGGCCCCCCACTGGAGAGCGTGGCTCCTGGGATTGACGCTTCTCGGCATGGTCGAGTTCGGGATGACGATTGCCCTCGCCATGCTCGGACGCTTCGCGACGCCCACGCCGTTCGATCCACCGCGACACGCGCTGGGCTACATCGACTTCCGCGTTCCGCCGTTGAGCATCTTCCCGACGTTCTTGATCCCGCTGTTCTCCGTCATCCACTGTGCGACGCTGGCTCGGCTGCGCCGACGCGACGCCGTGGATGAAGGAGCCGTGGCGGAGGCGGGTTCACCGCCCCCGATCTCCGTCCTCATGCCTCGGGGATCTCGATCTTGACGTGGCCGCGTGGGCAGGCGGTGCAGGCGAGGACGTAGCCCGCCTTGCGATCGTCGTCCTCGAGGCCGGCATCATCGTCCATCTCGACTTCACCGTCGCACTTCACGCGGCAGGTGCCGCACGATCCGACCCGACACTCGTAGTCGATCTCGAGACCGTTCGCCTCGGCGATCTCCAACAGGTTGGACTCCCCGTCGGTCTCCACTTCGACACCCTCGTGGACGAACGAGACGCGGAACAGGTCCGAGCTGGCGGCGGGGGGCGCCTCCACCGGCTTGCGGAGTTGCATGGATGCCGGCTCGATGCGCGCACCCGTGCTCGCCACGGCCTCGGCCACGGCACTCTCGTTGGCCAACTGCACGGCTCGCGCCTGGGGGGTCATGGTGCTGTCGTGCTTCGCGGCGTCGCGCGGCTCGACCTTGGTCCCCTTGGCGACGCGCTTCCCTCCGAAACTCTCGGTGTGGAGTCGCGACATGTCGAAGCCGATGCTCTTCAGGCAATCGCGAACGGCATCCATGAAGCCATCCGGTCCGCACATGTAGACGTGCCGCTCCATGAGATCGGGAGCGAACAGTTGGAGCATCGGGGCGCAAAGGCGACCTCGATAGCCGAGCCAACGCCCCGAGCCCGAGGCTTGACCCGTCACCGTCGCCGCAGCCTCGAAGCCGCTGTGCCGCGCCGAGAGGTACTCGAGCTCCTGGGAGAAAATGATGTCCTCGGGATTCCGTGCCGAGACGAGGTACTTCACGTCGACATCGGCGTTCGTGTCGACGATCCATCGCGCCATCGACATCAACGGAGTGCAGCCACTGCCCGCGCCGATGAACAGCATCTTCGAGGATGGGTAGCTGAAGCAGGTGAACTTCCCCGAGGGGCCACGGGCGCGAATCACCTGTCCGAGCTTCAGATTGTCCTGGAGGTGGTTGGAGACGAGTCCGCCGGGAACCCGTTTCACGGTGATCTCGAGGGTGTGGGGTCGGGACGGGGAGGACGACATGCTGTAGGAGCGCTTCACCGACTGGCCATCGATGTCGAGGATCAACGTCAGGAACTGACCGGGTTGGTAGGAGAAGAGCAGCGGCTGGATCCCCACGAAGCGGAACGTCTTCACGTCGGGCGCCTCGTCGACGATGTCGACGAGCTTCAGCTCGACATCGTCCTTTCGGTTCTCCGCGCACCAGACCGGGATGGGATGTCGGCGATCGAGCAGGTGCTCCATCAACGGCGATGCCTCGGGACGCTCATCGACGATGGGCTCGGGAGGAGAGGCGGGCGACTCCGGCTCGGGGGCCGGCTCCGCTCGGGAGACGGCTTCCACCGGAAGCTCGAGGGTGCGCTCGGGAACCTCCTCTTCCGCCACGTCGAGCACGAAGCGCACCACGAAGTCCCCGAGGGTGATGCCGTCCCCGGATGACAATCGCTGCCCCCCCTCGGGAACCCGCTCGCCGTTGACGAAGGTGCCGTTCGTGCTCCCCGAGTCGCGCACCCAGTACTGCTCGCCCTGCTGGAAGATCTCGGCGTGATGGCGGGAGATCTTGCTGCTCTCGATCTGGATCTCGTTCTTGTCGATCCGACCGATGCGCATGCGCGGCTGTAGCGGCAGCTCGCCTTCCTTGGTGCCGTTGCGGTAGATCTCCACTCGACTCATGACGCTCTCCTCGCTAACCCGCTCCGCCTCTGACCCCTCAGCGCCAGTGGAACACCCGGCGCTCCCCCACGTGACAGGCACGACACACATCGGACTCGGCCGGTACGCCGATCTGAGAGATGCGAGTCGCTCGCGCGACATCGCGGTGGCACTCCTGGCAATCTTCGACCGTTCGTTCGGCGTGCCCCGTCGAGAAGTGTTGGAACCCCCCGTAACGCGGTCGGCTCCACTCCGCCGGCCACTCGTCGGAGTCGACCGGCATGCGATACACCGGGTCGTCGGGCGTGTGGCACCGTCCGCAGCTTCCTCCGCCGAGGTTGGCGTGGAAAGCGGCCGCAGCAACGGCGCCGTCGCGCCGGTCCGGGGCCGCGCTCCCGTGGCACTCCCAGCACTGCGCCACCGAGGCGCGGGTGGCGGGAGTCGCTCCGGTCTCGGTCGGTCCCGCGGTGAAGTCGTGACAAGCGTAGCAGCCCCCCTCGACCTTCGCGTGTCGGTCGTGAGGGAAAGCGATCACCTCTCGCGAGCCGGTCACCTCGTGAGCCGCGATCTGCATCGGCGTGCGGCCGTCGTGACACTCCGCGCACGGCGAGGGGTCTTGGTCGACCCCTCCGAGGTAGCGGGTCGACAATGCGCTCTCGGACTCGATGCCGCGGTGACAGCCCTCACAATCGCGAGCACTCGCGGCGGCGAGCCGGCCCCGGTCGGCGACCGCGGCCACCTCATCGCGACCGAGGAGCCCGACGGTGTGGAGGGCATGCCAGAACACGCCGGTGCGTTCGAGGTCGACACCGATCCACGCCTGCGAACCGACGTGACACTGGTTGCACTCCTTGCCTTCGGAGTGGGCGGCCAACGCCTCGGCCTCATGGTCGCGCTGTGAGAAGCGGTACAGGTTGTCGGGGCCGCTCGGGAATCGGTCGCGACCCGCGAACTCCAGCACATCTCGACCGACCGTGCGGAGCTCCTTGTCGAACGTCTTCGCATGGCAGGTCTGACAGGTGTCCCGACCATCGCCGGTCTCTCCGAGACCGTGCCACGCCAAGGCGAAGTCGGGCGCTTCGCGTCGATAGCGATCGGCCTTCGCCACCACGCCGGGAAGGGGTGTCGACTCATCCGCGGTGTGACAACCCATGCAGCTCGCGAAGTCGACGCGAACGAAATCCCGACCCGCGGCGGCGTCGGAGCTCGGCACGTGACAGACGGAGCACGCCTCGACCTTCGCGAGATGTTGCTCGTGACTGAAGTTGTCGAACAGGAGCCGCTCGGCGCGGCTCGCGGGGGGCACCGCGGCCTGCAGGGCCCCGCGCTTCTCGAGATGCGCGATCGCCCGCGGGAGCGGCGCTTCGTCGCCGCTCTGCGCGAACGGTCGATCGTCGTGGCAGCCCATCGCGTCGCAGGACTCGATCGTTCGCGCCTCGCTCGGAACGAAGCGGGGATCGCGCCGCTGATAGGTGATCTGGACCCCGGTCCAGATCCCGTCGGGCAGCTCGGCGGGCACCGTCTCCGGGGCGGTCCCCTGGTGCTCCACGTGGCAACGCGCGCACGCGTCTTCCGGCCAGTTCTCGCCCGGCTGATCCTTGAAGGGATGCTGGGAAGCGACGCCTTCGTGGCAGGCGAGACACTTCGCGACGGGAACGCCGTTCCACGGATCGTGACACGCTTCGCAGCCGGTCGCGACGATCACCGCCTGGGAGTCGGCCAACACCGCGCCGGGCGCGAACAGGGCATCGTGCGTCGAGTGAAGGGTCCCGGGATCCAGCACTCGGGTCCGCACCGGCGCGAAGGTCATGGCCACGATGAAGAGCGCGCCGACCAACAGGCTCGACCAGACCAGCGTCCACAGCAGCGGAAAGCGACTGAAGCCGATCTCCGCCTCTCGCCAGATCTCGCGATCTCCCTGCGTCCAACCCTCTTCGGGCGTGCGTCCTCCCCGCGAGCGAGTGAGGTACTTCTTCTCCTTGACCTCGACGACGAGCGCGCCGTCGTCGGCGATCGCGATCTCGATCGCGGAGAGCCCGAGCTGGAGCACGTCGCCGGTCTCGAGTCGGGTCCGCTCGCGCACCGGCCGACCGCTGAGGCAAGTACCGGTGGAGCTGTCGAGGTCGACCACGACATAGCCGCCGCCGTCCCGCTCGATCAACGCGTGCTCCTCGGACAACACGGGGTCATCGATCGTCAGCTCGCAGGTCGATGCGCGGCCGATCCGCAAGCGATCCCCAGCGAGCGTCGTGGTCTGCTTCCCGTGGTTGACGACGAAGCTCATGCCCGAGGCTCCTTCGGCGCTGCGGTCCGGACCAGCTCTTCGGGGCTGACGCGATAGATCGCTCGGGTCGGGCAGTTGTAGACACAGGCCTCGAACGGCAGCCCGGCGCAGAGGTCACACTTGATCGCCTTCGCGGACACCCGGACCCCGGAGTACCCTCCAGCGAGCTCGCGCGCCGCCCCGCCCTCGTGACCCGAACAGGGACGATTACCCTCGAACCGCTTGCCGATGAACGGGAGCGTGCGCAGGAACCAGTTCCGCTTGAACTTCGGCTCCTTGCCATCGGTCGGCGGCGGAGTGAGCGAGATCACGTCGTAGGGGCACGCCTGGGTGCAGGCCCCGCAGCCGACGCAGTTGTCGAACACGAAACGGATGAGCCCGCGGATGTCGCGGCGGATCGCACCGTGGGGACAGGCGAGCATGCACTCGGGGATCTCGCAGTTGTAGCACGACGTCGCGAGCGTCACGTTCCCCGAGGTCCGGTATCCGGTCTTGCTCAGGCGGGGAACGCGATCCTCGTGCACGGCGACACAGGACTCGACGCAGGCGTTGCAGCGGATGCACTTGTCGAGCTCGATCGCGAGCGCCTCACCGCCCTTCACCGACTGGTTGCGCACCATCACCTCGAGGAGATCGCCGCGGGCGCCGTCGGACGCGCGGCCGGCGGAGTCCTCGTCGTAGATGCGCTGCGCGGACTCGACGAGCTTCGTCCGCGTCGCGGTGTCGAAGGTCTCGATCAGCGTCCGACGGGGAATGCGCAGGACCGAGGTGTCGGCCATCGCCACGTAGTCGCCATCCCACGGGGGCGGCGGGTCGAGGATCGCCTGCTCGCCGAACGATGAGTTGGACATGCAGTACGAGAGGACCTGCTCCGCGCGATCCGCCGTCTCGACGGAGCATTTCACCGCTCCGCTCCGGACGAGGTAGAGGGCATCGGCGGGCTCGCCGGACCGCGCGAGACGATCGCCCTTCTTGACGTAGACGAACTCGACCTGGTTCTGGAGCTGGCCGAGCTGATCCTCGGAGATCGACTCGAAGACGGGCACCACACTCAGGTGGATCGCGAGCGATCGGCGACGATAGGACTCCTCGATCCGTCGGTTGAACTCCTTGGATCGCTTCAGGTCCTTGAACAACGGCGCGCTCAGCTCGAGGAACGCGCACTGCGAATCGGCGATCAAGGTCGCCTGGGACGGCGCGTCGGAGAGCGCGTTCACCTCGCCGAACCAGTCGCCGGCGCCGAGGGTCTCCATCGCGTCGCTGCCGAACCACGCTGACCGAACCCTCGAGGACCACCCAGAAGAGACCGGAGCCCGGCGGCTGGTACTCGCCCTGGCGCGTCAACACCTCGCTGGGGCGGGCCACCCGGTAGCGCGCGTGTCGGCCGAGGAGCATCTGCTCCTTCGGTCCCAGCGACTGGAACAGCTCCAGCTCGAAGATGGAGCGATCGAGAGGTTCCCGTCCGCGGTCGCGGTCCTCGAGGTGCTGACGAAAGGGCGGGAACTGCTCGTAGAGCCGTGCGACGAGCTCGCCGTCCAGCCGGAGCAGCCGCGTCGGCTTCTTCGGGCGGGGCAACGCGGTGACCGAGGTCCGAGCGACGCGTGGACGCCGAGGATGCACCCCGCTGAGGCCGCAGAAGTCGCCGGCCCCGAGTTCATCGACCAACACCGGACCATGACTCGTCGCGATGTGCGCCTGCGCTCGCCCCTCGACCACGATCCACAGGAAGTCGCTCTGCTCTCCCTCGGAGGTGAGCATCGTCGGAGCATCGACCTCCACGAGCTTCGCGTCGCGGAGGAGCCCGTCGAGCTGCTGACGAGCATCCGCGTCGCGGCACAGTTCCCGGAAGGGAGCGAGCTCGGCGAGGACTTCGATGGTCAGGGACATGGGCTCACCTAGGGCTCAGTACCAGAGGATGGAGACGACGTGCACGATCAGGAGGCACCAGAGGAGGAAGGCCGCGGGGACGTGCACCACGCGCCAGGCGTGGATCCACGACTTCGCTCGCATCAGTTCGCCGTGCCGCTTCTCGACGAGGCTCAACTGATGACGCAGCGCCATCCAATCCTCGACCTGCGCGCGCTGCTTCGGATCGAGCTCACGCAACACGGGCAGATCCTGATGCGGCGCGAGCGCCAACAGACCGCTGAGGGCGCCACCCGAACCCGGCGCGTTCTGGGTGATCGCGGTTCGCGTCAGGGACTCGAGACCTCCGGAGACCAGGTCGTCGACCTCTTGCCGCGCCTGCTCGACCTTCTCTCGGAGGTTGACGTAGAGACCGTGCGCGCGCTCGGCGGTCATGGTATGTCCTCCGGCGCGCTCGAGTCGGGTCAATCGCATCGGCCCGACCATCCAGCAGTACACCCCGAAGAGGCCACTGACGATGACGAGCAGACTGCAACCGTTGAGCGAGATCGCCAACGGGCTGTCGAACGCGAGGCCACCGTGGAGAACCACCAACACCGCGGCCGCGAGACCGAGATAGAGATGCGCCCCCAGCCATCGCGACGTCGGGAGCAAGGGTTGAGTGGGGGTGACGATCAACCGTAGCCGCTCGCCCGTCCTGTCGACGCCCACCCGCATGACGCGGTTCACACGCTCCTCGACGAGAATGCGATGCGCCTCCTCGAGTATCGCCTTCGGGTCGGTGAGACGTCCCTCGAACATGCGGAGGCGAACGGCGGACAATCGCTCCTCGGCGCGCTCGAGCCGTTCCATCGGAACGGCCATCTTGAACTCCGGGCTGAGGCCCGCCTTGTGGATGTACTTCCGCGCGACGTAGCCCATCACGAGAACGAACAGACCGAGCGCGGTCCAACCCGAGGCGAGCGAGAAGCCCCGATCCAGCGGAAGCTCGCCGAGTCGACCCCCGCTGAGGACCCACCAGGAGCCGAACGCGATCGCGATCCCCAACGCCACGGCGGCGTGCACCGACTTGAGGATGTCGAGGTTCACGCGCCCCCCTCGGGAATCGGCGAGGTCATTTGAGCAACCAGATCAGAACTGCGATGAAGATCAGCACGCCGACGGCGATCCCGATGATGGTGTTGCGGCTCCAAGGTCCCACGCCGCCCGACGAGAGAGCGCGGAACCAATCGTCCAATGCGACGTCGCCTTCGGTGAGCAGGATCTCGGCGGCGTGGTGGATCGATCCGCCGTGGGCCTGGACGCGCTCCTCGGCGCGCCGTGCGGACTCGCGGTTGACCTTGTGGTGCGCGAGCAACCAATCCAACGCTCGGTCGAAGTCCTCACGTGTGCGACGCTGACCGTTCGTATCGAGGTCGCAGAGGAACAGACAGGGCACGCCGCCGATCAGGAAGCGCGTCTGGTCCGCGAGCTCCCACTCATCGATGCGCTGCCCCCCGTTGTCGGTGTAGACGGTGACCCCGTTGGTGCTGCCGAGATCGGCGAGCCGGAACCGACCGTCGCGGGCGACGATCTTCGCGTGCTCGCGTGAGACGGTTCGGTGGTCGAGCTTGTAGGCGATCGTGGTGGAGCTCCGACCACTGCCGATGACGAAGCTCTCGGAGTCGACGAGCACGATGTCGCTCAGCGTCGGATGGCAGATCAGGATCCTCGGCCTCGCCTCTCGGAGGAAGGCTTGGTCGTTGGCGCCCTTGAGCTTGGTGTTGACCATCTCCATGGTCATCACGTTGACCGCGTGGTGCTCCTCGGCCTTCGGCTCCGGCTCGTGGGCCTGGCGCTCGGCTTCCGCGCGCGCCTCGTCCGCCTTCCGTCGAGCGTCCTCCGCCTTCTGCCGCGCCGCCTCGGCTTCTCGGGCGACGCGCTCGGACTTCGCCTTCTCGCGGGCGATCTCCTCCTCGCTCGGACGAGAGAAGTCGGCAGCGATCGTCATCTCGGACATCACCGGGGGATCGGACTTCGCCGAACCAGGGATCAGTGCTCCGAACTCGGTGCCGGAAGCGGCGACCGTTCCCGAGTCCGCGACGGGCAGCGATTCGGACGATGGCGCACTCGCGATCTGGGTCGCTTCGGCGATGACGCTGTCGAGCGCCGTCTCGGGAGCGGGCTCGTCCGCGACGACGGTGATGACATGGTCACCGAGCACGATCTCGAGGGACTCCGACAGGGGGAGCGTCTCCCCCTTGAGCACGCGTCCATCCCGCAGCCGTGTTCCGTTTCGACTCCCGAGGTCGCGCAGCGCGATACCGCCGCCCTCCTCGACCAGATCGAATTGGTTCCCGGAGACGACCGGGGACTCGACGCGCAGCTCGCACTTGCGGCTGCGACCGCAGACGAGACCCGGGACGGCCTCGACCTCCGTGGAGGTCCCGTCGGGTCCGGTCAGTCTGAGAATCCACTGAGACACCGAAGTCGTCCTCGCCGTTCGCCTCTGCTACCCGATCGCTCCCCGCAGCTCACTCGTCCGGGGTTGCTCGTGTGGGGTTTGCGCAGCGCCTCACTGCGGAGCGACCCGCGGTGGCCCACGTCCCCCTGCGGATGCGGCCTCGATCCACCCCAAGATATTTTGCCGTTTGGGCTTGCCGCCCATTCTGTCGGAGCGGCCCGGTGATCGCAATCGGACTTCGCGCCCGCGACTCCGGCCGATCGCGACTCGGCGCCGAACGGGTGGACGCGGCGACGGTCACGGCACGCTCGACCAGTGGCGGAGCTCGTCGACGACGACCCGGACGACACGATCGCCCACCTCGAGTCGGTCGACCGTCTCCATGCCGAGAACGACCCTCCCGAACACTGTGTATCGACCATCGAGGTGGGGGGTCGGCAGGTGATCGATGAAGATCTGACAGCCCCCCGTGTCCGGTCCCGAGGTCGGCATGCCGACCGATCCGCGGAGAAAGGACCCCGGGTGGATCTCGTGCGGGAGGTGATATCCGTCATCTCCCCAGCCGTCGCCGCGGGGGTCCCCACCTTGGACGACGAACGAAGGAACGACGCGGTGGAAGGGGAGCCCGTCGTAGAAGCCCTCTCGTGCGAGCTGGACGAGATTCGACACGTGCTCCGGCGCATCGGAGAGGAAGAGCTCCACGACGAAGGAACCCTTGCTCGTCTCGAAGGTGACTCGGGGGTTCGATCGTCCGATCATCTCCCACGGCTCGAGCCGGGAGTACGGCCGGTCGAGGAACTGCGCCGTCGGCGGGAGTGGAGCGGTGACGCCGAGCTTCTCGGCGGCGCGCAGTCGAACGCCTTGCACCGGATCCTCGAGCGCTCGGCGCAGGAAGTCGCGTCGACCATCGAGCTCCGCGGCGCTCGCGGCTCCGTCATCGAGCAGGGACTCGATGATCGTGTTGCGCGTCTCCCAGTACTCGAACGCGCCGGAGCGCTCGTAGGTCGCCCGGAGTTTCTCCGCCCACCCGGTCGGCTTGTCCCGCGCCAACGCCGCGACGGCGGTCGTCCGCACCGCGAAGTCGGCGTCGTCGAGCGCGGCTCGAACGTAGTCCCAGCGCTCCTCGGTCGGGAGCTGTCCGATCGACTCGACGGCGGTCGCCCGAACCAGCGCGGATTCGTCGTCGAGCAGCGGGATCCATCGCTCGAGGAGACCCGCGTCGCCCTCGCTGGCAGCGCCGATCCGGCCGAGCGCCTCGATCGCCGCGACGCGTTCCCACAGGGATCGGTCCGGCGCGAGATGATTCGACAAGGTCGCGACGGAGCGCGGGCCGGGAACGCCGCCGAGTGCACGAAGCGCGGCGCACCGCTCGGTCGGCGTCGCTCCCGGCTTCTCGAGCAATGCCTCGAGGATGTCGGAAGCGATCTTCGCCTCCGCGTCGGACGCGGGCGCGTCACCCAGCGACTCGATCACCCCCTGCAGA
This sequence comes from Planctomycetota bacterium, assembly GCA_020425835.1. The sequence continues at coordinate 13,451 of JAGQRC010000020.1, forward strand.
ACGAGCGGGTGCCGCTCGACATGGAGTCGACCCAACAACGCATCGAGGATCCGCGATCGATCTCCGATCCCGTCGGCGCGAAGCCGTCGCAGACTCTGCGCGGCGTTCGCCCTCGCCGTCCAGTGCGAGTCGGGATCGCCGAGGATCTCGATCAGCGGAGCGACCGCCTCGGGGATCCCCGGCCGCGAGAGCCCGGCCGCGGCGAAGGCTCGAACCCACGGATGGGGCTCCATCGCGACGTCGACGAGCGCGCGAGTGGTCGCCGCATCGTCGATCCGACTCAGGGCGTAGACGATGCGCCAACGCACCTCGCCGTCCATCTCGATGCGGAGTCGATCGATCAGCGACGGGACCACGCCCGCGGCGCCCTCGGGGGCCGTCCCGACGCGGAACAACGCGAGGGCCGCCGCGCAACGAACACTCGGATCGACATCGCGCAGCGCCCGACCGAGCGTCGCGATCCGGAGTCCGCCATCCGCCGCGGCGGGATCGACCGTCAGCTTCCCGAGCGCCTCGATCGCCGCGGCGCGCACTCGGATCGAGTCGTCCGTCGTTCGCGCGATGAGAACGGCGGCCGCCGACCGATCGCGGAGCTGTCCCAGTGCGAAGAGTGCCTCCTCGAGGACCTGCGACGACTCGTCGTCTCGACTCGCCACCTCTACCAGGGCGGGAACGACCGCGGGTGTCCAGACCCGCCCGAGCGCGCGGGCGGCGGCGGCCCGCAGGTGCGCACTCTCGTGATGGAGGAACGGTGCGTAGTGGGTGGCGTCACCGTCGCGCACGAGTTCCAGGCGAGTGATGGCCCGCCACTCGTCGAGATGATCGAACGGCCGACTCGGCTCCTCCGCCGGCGACGCACAACCGACGAAGGACAGCCCGAGGAGCAGGAAGAGTCGCCTCATGGTTTCGACCTCGCTCCGCGGTCGTCGCCATCGCTCCCACGTGTCGCACGGGTCTGTCCCCGACCGCGTCGCAACTCGTCGATCTCCGTCCGCGTGTAGTGCCGCGGCCCGCCGATTCCGGGACACTCCTCGGAGAGGTCATCCCACGCGGCGAACGACTTCAGGTGGTCCGGCCAGAAGGGGAACGTCCGACACTGCGTCGGTCGCACGGAGTAGATCCGACAGCCGTCGTCCCAGAAGACGCACTCGAGGTTCGGCTTCTCGAGCAGACTGTATCGACGGTGCACCCGGCGAAGGTAGCGTCGCCCGAACTCGTCGACCGAGAGTCCGAGATGCGCGGCGATGGCCTCGATCTCGGATCGATCGACCCAGACGAAGCCCTCCACCTTGCAGCAGTGCCCGCACTGCGTACAGGCGAAGTCGAGACCGTTCTCGTACCAGCACTTCTTCACCGGGCCACCCCTCTCACTTCGCGTCATTCTTCATCGATCCTCGGAAGCGAGACAAGCCCGAGAGTGCGTCGATCGTGCGGTGGTCGCGGATCCCGGGGGAATCGGTCGCCGTCGCGTCCCGGACGAGCCGGGTGCGACGGCGCGTCTCCCCTCCGCGGGACGCGGCGCACAGGTTCCGGGTCGACAGCGCGTCGTCTTCAGCAGCGTCGCCAGCATCCCGGCCCGAACGCGCACGCCCGATCCGACGCCTGCTGCAAGACGACGGCGCTCGGCGGGCGGGGATCCGAGCCTCCTCTGCCGAACAGGCCCTCGCCCCGCCGCCTAGCAGTCCGTTGAAAAACTCATTCCGGCCGAGAGCCCGAGCTTCCTGCGCCCAGCACACCCGTCGAAACTCG
>JAGQRC010000208.1 GCA_020425835.1 Planctomycetota bacterium
CCGCGCTCGACGCCGCCGAGGCCTCGCTCGGAGGGATCGATGTGGTCGTCGTCACCGCCGGCGTCCATGCGTCACAGGAGGCGCTCGAAGCGGACGACGAGGCGTTCGCGCGCCTTGCGCAGATCGACTTCGTCGGGACGGTGCGCTTCTGCGAGTGCGTGCGCCGAAGAGTGGCCGCAGGGGCGCGGATCACGCTCGCCGTGGTGGGATCGGTGGCGGGCGATCGCGCGCGACGATCGGTGTCGCTCTACGGCGCGACGAAGGCCGGGCTCGCGCACTACCTCGACGGGCTGGAGCTCAGGTGGCGCGATCGAGGGTTGAGCGTGGTGACCATCAAGCCGGGTTTCGTCCGAACACCGATGACCGTGGGCATCGCGGAGCCGCCCTTCGCCTCTGACGTCGGCCCGGTTGCGCGGTCGATCGTGCGCGCGATCGACCGACGTCGACGGGTGGCGTACGTTCCCGGGGTATGGCGCTGGATCATGGCAGTGATCCGTTGCTTGCCGCGCTCCGTGCTCCGTCGCGCGGACCTCTGAACTCACTCGCCGAGAGTGGTCCAGCGGAGCTCGAAGGTCTCGCCCTGGACTTCCAGCATCCCCAGCGAGATCGGGAGCGAGAAGCGCCGTGGCCCGGCCGAGCCCGGGTTGAAGTAGGTGACGCCGTCGACGACGTCCCGTGACGGGCGATGGGTGTGACCGCTCAGGACGATCGCGATACCCGCGGTGGCAGGGTCGAGGTCGACCTGCTCTCGGATGTGGCGGGCATGGACCCAGATCCCCTCGAACTCGATCGTGTCGGAGATCGGCCACTCCGTGGTCCAGTCGCCGTGATCGCAATTGCCGAGGACACAGTGCAAGGGCGCGATCTGTCGTAGCTCCTCCAGGATCGATCCGTTGCAGACATCGCCGACGTGGACGATCCGGTCGACGCCGCCCAACGCTTCGACAGCGGTGGGGCGGAGGAGATCGTGAGTGTCCGAGATGATGCCGATCCTCATGGCGTGTCGAACTCCTTCCTACGAGCGGCGCGTTCGAGGCTGCCGACAGTCCGAGCCTCGGCCTCTCCTACGAGAGTGGGAGGCGTCGAGTCCACGGATCCCAGTTCCTCCGCATCTCCCGGGGTATCCCGCACTGTCCCGCATGTTCGCGCACACGGAGTGTGGGAGAAGCCTACACGAATGCGCGCGCATGGAGCGACGCTCGGACCGCTCCTCCATTGGTGTCGACGCGGACTCGACGCAGACCTCCACAGAAACGCGTCTCAAGCGACAAAGTCAACGAAATCGGACGCGTGCCTCGGAACGAGCTTTAGAGCGCGGTGACGAGTCCATTCCCCTACAACCGCTGTACGGACGTAGAGTGCTCCTTATCATGACCGCTCCAGTTGGGGATCTTGTCTCGGCATCACTCGGTCGTCGTTCGGCGCCGAGCTCCACGGAAGAGGCGACGCGATGCGCGAAGCGCTGGTCGATCCGATCCTGCTGTCCGTCTGGCCGGGGTTGGGAAAGGTCGCGCTCGAAGCCGGGCGACACCTCGTCGAGACTCTCGCGGCGGAGCGCATCCTCGATCTTCCGGTCGACCAGTTCTACGACATCGAGCGAGTGGAAGTGCAGGACGGTCTGGCCCGGCGCGCCTGGTTCCCGCGCTGCACACTGTACGGTTGGAAGAACCCCGGTCCCGGTCGCGATCTGTTGATCACGATCTCCGAGGCGCAGCCCGGACGACGCGGCTACGAGCTCTGTCGACACGTGCTCTCGCTGTGTCGACAGTACGGCGTGCGCCGAGCCTACACGTTGGCCGCGATGGCGACGCGGGTCGATCCCACGGCGACGCCGACGGTCCTGGGGGTGGCCAACGAGTACGCGCTGTTCCGAGACCTGTCGCTGGAAGGTGTCGAAATCCTGTCCAAGGGGCAGATCAGTGGACTGAACGGGGTGCTCCTCGCAGCGGCGGCGGACCTGGGGATGGAGGCGATCTGTCTCCTGGGCGAGATTCCCTTCTACGCCGTGAACGTCCCCAATCCGAAGGCATCGGTCGCGGTGTTGTCGGTGTTCTCTCGACTCGCCGGCGTCCGGCTCGAGCTCACCGGGCTCGAACGTCGATCCCGTGCGCTCGAGAGACGGTTGGTCGAGCTGCTCGATCGGATGAGTCTCTCTCTCGACGACGCGTTGCCCAAGCCCACGACCGAACCGGAAGTGGTCGACTTCGAGGCGGGGGCGAGCGCCGAGCTCGGCTGGAACGATCTCTTCCTCCAACGGGATCTGATCTCGGCCGAAGACCGCATCCGCATCGAGTCCCTGTTCGTCGAAGCGGAGCGGGATCGGAGCAAGGCGGTGGCGCTCAAGAACGAGCTCGATCGCCTCGGCGCGTTCGGACGATACGAAGATCGATTCCTCGATCTGTTCCGATGATCGTCGTCGACGAGTTCACGTGCCGTCAACTCGCGTCGGCGCGGGGTGACGGCATGAGGAACGGCCGCACGCCGATCACGAGAATGACCAGTGACGATCCCCCGCAGACCAGTCCCCAGAACCAATAGGGCAGCAGGAGTTGCTGCGCCATCATCTGGGTGTCGGAGAGTAGTTCGGCGCCGTTGGGTGCTCGGAACGACCGCGTGAAGAGATAGTCCGCGCGCACGAACACGCTCAGGGCGAGCTGCACCGCGACGAACACGATGCCGAACTGACACCAGACATCCGTCGCCCGCAAGGCCAGGGCGCCGAGCGCGAACGCGAGGACGCTCAGCACCATCGCGCCGAACCAACGGTCCAACGCCGTCGGTGCGTCGGGGTCGGTCGCCCCGACGAAGAGAAGCAGGCCCGCGAGGAGCAGCGCGCCCGCGAAGGCGAGAATGCGCGCGGTGTGGACGTTGCGCCCGAGGCGAAAGCCGAGCGCGGCGACGATCGCCGGACCGATCAATCCACCCGCCGCGACCACCGCGATTCGCCAGCCCGGTTCGATCCGGTAGCGAGCGAAGCCACCCGCGCCACGATCGATGACGATTTGTTCGAAGCGCCCCCCGAGGATCACCGCGGTCAATCCGTGGCCGACCTCGTGCGCCACGGTCGAGAGCAGCATCAAGGGATAGCCGATCGTCCGACCGCCGGGCACGAACCAGATCACGGCGGAGACCACGAGACTCGTCCAGAGGAGACGTCGCGCGAGGCGAGAACTCGCCAGGCGTGGGCACTCGCTCGAGTCGGTCGGTGGTTCCGAGGCACGGGCGTCGAACGACGGATCGCGGCGGCGAGCTCGAATCACGATGCCTCGAGACCTCTCCGATGATGGGACTCGCGCCGGTCGAGCGCGGTCAGTGCGGCGAAGGACGCGAAGAGGGCGAGCGCGAGCGCAGTCAAGCGGTCGATCGCGCCCTCGAACACTTCGAAACGGTCCGTCGCGGACGCGATGGAGCCGCACGCGAAGGAAGCCGCGAACGCGAGCAACGCGATCGCGATGATGAACACCGGGAGTCTCGGCGCAAGCGTCGTCGCGGTCGCCTTGCCCGAGTCGGATCGATGATCACGGGCGACATGGTAGTTGAGGGCGATGAGCACGGATCCGAGGATGACCATCGGGACGACGTAGCGGCGCAGGAGCGGGGCCCCGAGCCGGTACCGATCGTCCCCCGAGTAGAGCGCGAGGATCTCCGGCGCGAAGAGGGCGAGCGGAACCGCGAGGGTGATCGCCAGGGCGAGTTGGAGCACGACGCTCCGGATCAACAGTGTCGTGGGGTCGGCGCCTCGGGCGGTCAGGCGAGCCGTTCGGCTGAACGTGACCACGGCCATCGCCGCGGGGAAATGGAGCACCGCTCGGCCGAGCGAGCTGACCGCTTGGTAGACCCCCGCCCCCTCGTCACCGATCCCGCCGCAGCGGTGTTGCACGAACGCGATGTCGGTGTGCAGGAGGGCGGTGAAGCCCCCGATCGCCAGTCCGACCGCGGAGCCCTCGCGGAGGAAGCTCAGGATCGAGCCGGAGGCCGACATCGGGCGAGTCCCCGAGGCCAGCACGGTGGCCCGACGGAGATGGACGACGGCGAGGAGCGTCGGCACGATCGCGAGCACGATCATCGTGGCGGCGAGGCCTCCGCCGAGAACGAGGATGCCGCCGGCGAGGACGAGTCGCCCCGCCGCGACCGCGGTGTGGAACAGACCGAAGCGGGCGTATCGCTCGCGAGCCTGCAGCGCGCCGAGGCCGGTGAAGTAGAAGTAGCTGACCCCTGCGACCACGAACACCGACGCGGCGGCCGACTCGCTGGGCAGATGGAACTGCGCGGCAAGGACGGGGGAGAGGATCACGCCGGCGAACGTGACGAACGCCGCGGTGATCGCCACGTCCCGCAGCGCGTGTCGGACGACCGAGGCAAAGGCCGGTTCCCCGCCGCGGTCCCAGGCCGTGACGCCGCGTCGGGCGATGACCAGCTGGATCGCTTGGGCGGGGACGAGCAGATAGGTGAGGAGGGCGAGCAATGCGCCGAGGCTCCCGTAGGACGCCGGCTCCAAGTGCTGCGCCGCGACCCACTGGAAGCCGAAATGGAACAGCGACGCCGCATTCGCGATCAGGACGATCGACAAGCTCTGTCGGACGTAACGGGAACCGGCGACGGAAGCGTTCACGCTCGCGTCGCCGGCTCTCGATTCGCGTTCCCTCGGATCGGAGATCAGATCTCGCCCCAGTACAGCGGGGTCTCGCAGTCGAGCGGATCGGTCGCGAGGGGATCCGGGCCGGGTGCCGGGTATGGCAGCGCGGGGTGTGGGCCGAGCGCGAACAGGAAGTCGAGCAGGAAGATCGCGTCGGACACATCGGAGTGTCCGTCGTTGTTGGCGTCTCCGGCGTCGAGGCAGTCGGGCTGCTCCCCACCGGCGAACGTGTAGTTCAGGTGGAAGATCACATCGCCGAGATCGATCTGCGCGTCCATGTTCACATCGCCGCGAACGAAGAACGGAGCCGTCGGCACCGGGGGGGTGCGAACCTGCAGCTGGCCGTCGAACCGGGTCTGGACGAGCACGGATCCGAAGTCGACGACGAAGATGTTGTTCTTCGGAGGCGATCCGATGCCGTCGGTGAAGGTGAAGGGTATGTCTTGATCCGGAGTGCCCACGGGAATGGTCCCGGTGAGTTCGGTGATCAACAGAGGGAAGCCGACCGGCGGCAGGATGTCGAAGTCGAACGGCGGGGAGGCGTCGAACAGTACGGCGTAGATCGCCTCACCGGCGGGGAGATCGAGAGTGAGAATGATGAAGTCGGGCTCGAGGGCACCGACCAGGGTGTTGTCGACGCTCATCGAGAAGTTCTCGATCGGTGGGGTCGGCGGGAACGTCAAGCAGACCGTGAAGCCCGAGACATTCTCGGCCCAGTCGCCCTCGATCGGGAGCGCGAAGCTCTCGCCGGGCGCGACCTCGGTATCGATCACGCGGAGCAGGTAGTCCTGCGCGGATGCTGGAGAGTGAGCCAAAGGAACGAAGAGCAGGGTAGCAGCGGCGAAGACCAGTGTGCGAAGCGACACCATTGTCTTTCCCCTCTTTTCCTCGAATCGTTCGTCGCGGGCACCCCTCATCGGCCCCCGCGGACACCTCAGGGCACTTCTTCTCTGCCGAAAACCGAGCCGACCCCGGCGACTCGACATTGCCGTCCTCGCCCCCGAGGCGAGACGGGCAGCTCACGCGGACCCAGAATGGAAGACAAGTGGAAGACCGGTCGGATCGTCGTCTCGGCCGCTCTCGGAACAGCACGTGATCTTGGGTCGAACGATCCCTTTGGTCGGAGCCCCGTTCAGCCGCCAATTATAGGTGCGCGCCGGCAGGGGGAAAGGAGATTCCGAGCGCAGCGACTTTCAAGCTTCGCCAGAGCAAGGAGTTGTCGCACTCGGGCCGGGGATTCAGCGCGGGAGGAGCCCGCGCAACTCGAGCATCGCAGCGAGGTTCTCGCGCTCTTGACGGTGATAGAAGATGTGCTCGAGATTCCCGAGCATTCGAGTGATCCACTGCCGATGGGTCGCCGGCTTCAGGAGGCGCTCGCCTCGGGGGATCTTCACTTCCGCGCTCGTCTCGATCCGGCGGATCGCCTCCGACTCGGTGAGGGGTAGACCGCCGAAGAAGGGATCGACCAGCGTCATCGAGCCATCCATCTCGATCGCGGCGAGGAAATGCCCCGGCGCATTGACGCCGAACACCTCGAACCCCAGCCGCTCGAGCACGTTCTTGTAGATCAAGCAGAGGGTGATCGGGAGCCCGCGCTGCGTCTCGAGGACGCGGGAGACGTAGCTGCTCTGCGATCGGTAGTCGTTTCGATCGTCGCCTCGCAGCCCCTCCTCGTCGAACAGCACCTCGTGTGCGTGTGCCAGCAGGGCGCGGTCGCTGCCCCGACCACAGCGGGCGAGGATCCGGTCCGCGATGCCCTGGAGACGACGTTCGACGTAGCCAGGCTCGAGGTCCTCGAGCTCGTGCAGGGAGATCGCCACGGCCGCGTTGAGGAGCGCACGCGGTCGCTCGAGGAATGGAACGTGGGCGGCGAGGAGCTCGTACGCCTCCCGACGGCATTTCAGCGGTGCGGAGTGAGGGGTCAGCTCCGTCGTGGAGCTCCTTCGCGTTCGATTCGAGGCCGACCCGCGGATGGTTCGGGTGGGGGCGGCCATGGGGCTGGTTGTCGGAGGTCGTCCGAGGGGAGATCCTCGGTCACGATGACGGCGCGGATCGCGGGG
>JAGQRC010000209.1 GCA_020425835.1 Planctomycetota bacterium
GCACGACCGTCGCAGAGCGGGAGACCGGGCCGCCCGGGGCGGGCGATTCTCCCGATCCGGGTCGAATCGGACGATGATGCCCACCCCCCGCTCGCCGCACCGTCCGGCTCCTCCTCACTTCGGGACGACGGGCGACCGATAACGAAGAGGAGGAGGTTCCATGCTGGTTCGTTACTTCATGACATCGGATCCGATCATCATCACACCGACGGCGGATCTCGGCCGGGCTCAGACGATCATGGACGAGAACTCGATCCGGAGGCTACCCGTCGTCGACGAGGGACGAGTGGTCGGCATCCTGAGTCACTCCGATCTCCGACCGCTCAACCTCTGTGGCGTCGACGGTTGGGAGTCGATTCCGGTGGCCGCGAAGATGACGCGCGACCCGTGGACCTGTCAGATCGACTGCCCTCTCGAGGAGGCGGCCGCGGCGATGCGCAAGCACCACGTCGGCGCTCTGCCCGTGTTGCGCAAGGACCACTTGGTCGGCATCGTCACCGAGTCGGATCTCTTCGATGCGTTCACCCGGATCACCTACCTGCACCGCGGCGGCCGACGCGTCTGTTTCCAGATCTCGCGGGACGAGAAGATGAAGCTCTTCGCTCAGGTCATCGGGCTCTGCGATGAGCACGACGTCGAGTTGTTGACGCTGTTGACCCACCCGTTGCGCGAGAGCGACAAGGACCTGATCACCCTGCGGGTCGCCGGCGATCGATGCGATGCGGTGATCGACCGGATCTGGCAGCTCGAGCACCCGATCCTCGCGGTCAGCTGACGCGTGCCGGCCGCTCCGCAATGCGGGTGAGGAACTGCGCCAGCTTCTCGGTCAGCCGGCCGCGCTCGTAGCGGAGGAGGGTGGGCGGGAGCTCCCGCTCGATGCCGCGTCGCTCGACGTCCTCGGCGAGCGCGACCAGCGCGTCCGCGATCGACCGCGCGTCCACCGGGTCGGCGATGAAGGCGTTCCCCGATTCCTCGACGATCTCTCGCGCGTCACCAGGCGGGAGGCAGGCGAGGATCGGCCGCCGAGCCGCGAGGTACTCGTACACCTTGCCGGGCACGATCAGACTGCGGCGCGTGTCCTCACCCGGTGGGAATCCGTGGAGCGGCAGGAAGAGCGCGTGGGCTCGTCGCAGCCACGCCACCGACTCGCGGTGGCTCAGGTATCCCTCGATCCGCACCATCTCGGCGACGCCCGACTCGCGGACACACCGCTCGGTCTCGGGGTCCTTCAACCCGACGAGCGCCACCCGGAAGCGATCGGCGAGCGGATGGCTCGTCTCCCGCAGCCACCGGAGCGCGCGGAGCAAGTGCAACGGCGTGCGCCCCGAGGTGTCGATCGGCTCGGGTCGGAAGTGTCGGAGACGCTTCAGGCGTCCCTTGAGTCCTTGGTACTCGTAGAGCGTGCGCGAGTGCAGCGTTCCGGTGTGGACGATCCACAGGCGGTCGGACTCGAGGGGTCCCATCGAGAGATCGAAGTCCTCGGGATCGAAACCGTTGTTGATCACCGTGACTCGCTCGTCGGCGAGACCGGGCACCTCGGCGAGGAACGCGCGCTTCGATTCCGGGGTGTTGGCGACGACACCGCTGGCCGACGCGAGCGCCTCTCGCATCCGCCGGAGGTCGGCGACCCACTGGCGACGCGTCGCATAGAGCCGCCACCCGTCGAGCGCCCACGGATCGCGCAGGTCGTAGACGACCGGGATGTCGGTGCGCTCGAGGATCGCATCACCGACGCGGGTCAGCTCGAACGGCGACATGGTGATCAGCGCGACGTCGGGACGGTGCGCTTCGACGGCAGCGAGGGCGGCGTCGCGAGCCGCGTCGAGCCACGGCGTGGAAGGGTCGTCGGGGTCCGCGACCCGCAGGACCCGCGTGTTCTCCCCGACATCCCCGAGTAGCGTCGCGTCCTCCGGCTCCCAGCGGCCGCGCGACTTCCGCGGCGTCCGGGTGATGACGATCGGCGACCAACCGAACTCGATGAGGTGCTTGCAGAACTTCGCCGTGCGCTGCGTTCCCGGTCCGCCGTCGGGCGGGAAGAAGTAGGAGACGATCAGCACGCGTCGCGTCGAGGTCGGCCCCGCTCGTTCCCTCACTGGTGGTCTTCCCCGCTTCGGTTCCGGAAGAAGCTGATGACGGAGTGGCCGCAGCTCTCGCTGATGATGTCGAGGTGTCCATCCTGATCGATGTCGAGGAGACGAAGGAGATGGCTCGGTGGCGAGTTCGGGGCGACGTTGTGTTGACGGAATGCCAGATCTCCGGCGTCCGACCCGAGATTCTCGAACACGTAGACGTTGTGCACGGGGAGCGCCCACGCTTGGTCGTCGAGGTCCGCCGTCACCACATCGAGATCGCCATCGCCATCGAGATCCTCGAGACCGAGGGACTCCGGTTGGAGGATCTGCGCGTGGATCACGTGCTCGCTCCACGCATCCTTGGCGGGGATCGCCGGTGCGGCGTACCAGAAGAGACCTTTGCTCCGGTGTCCCAGAGCGGTCACCACGTCGAGCCGCCCGTCGCGGTCGAGATCGGCGAGGATCACGTTGGAGACACCGGGGCGATCGTGGATCGGGTGCCAGATCCAGGTTCCGTCGAGAGTGGACGGAGACTCGTACCAACCGTTCGCGAACGCGATGTCCTGCTTGCCGTCGGAGTCGATGTCACCGATGTCGAGCCCCGCGTGGTTGTCGTTCCCGTGGTTCTTCCCCGGCTGGACGACCGTTGCCGGCCATGGCTGCGTCGGATCGCTCGGGATCCGGAACGAGGCGATGCGGCTCGTCGCGTTGGCGCCGCGGTTCATCAGGTTGGCGACCACTTCCCGCGCCTTGCCGTCGTTGTCGATGTCGCCGAGCGCGAGATCGTGCAGGAACCAGCGCTCCTTGACGATCGTGTGGAAGACCCACGCCAGCGCGATCCGATCGCCCCCCGGGTTCTCCCACCAGCCGACGTCCTTGTAGTACAGGGCGGAGATGACGTCGAGATCACCGTCGAGGTCGACGTCGACGAGGAGCCCGGCGTTCGCGCCGATGCCACCGGTGCCGTCGAGGTTGTCGGTGCGTCGCCAGCTTCGGCTGTCGCCGCCGTTCAAGTAGATGAACAGCGCGTTGCCTCCGCCCGCGACGATGTCGAGGTCGCCGTCGAGGTCCATGTCGCCGGCTCGCACCCAACCGGGGCGCCCGTTGCCGCCGTAGTGGTCGTCGACCGACTGGCGATCGAAACGGAACGGCGGGTAGCCCGACCGAGGTGTCGTCGCGCCGGGGGGATCGTCTCGCTCGAAGGGTGTCGCATCGTCGCCGCTCGACGGCGCGGGTTCTCGGGCCGCGTCGGCTCCGTCCGGCGGATCGAGCGCGAGGAACGCGGGTATCGGGGCGAGCGAGAGCAAGGCGATGGCGATCCGTAGGGAGATCATCGAGGTCCTCCGTCTCGGATGTTATCGGCTCGCGGAGCGATCGACTGGCGGGGAGAGTGGCGCCGAGGCGTGAATCCACGCGGATCGTCCTCTCCAGACCTCGCGCCAGGTTCGGAACGAGTTCCGGCTCCGGGGGCGAACCGGTCCGAGCAGGCCGTGGGCGCCCATTCGCGTCAAGCACCAGAGCGACAGCAGCCGGCGCGCGAGCCAGGCGGAGCCCGGCCGCCAGTAGCGATCGTACAGCTGCGACTTCGCGGTGAAGAGGCGAATCATCTTCCCGGAGCGAACCTGCTCGGAGACTCCGGCGTGGTGGATGATCGTCGCGTCGGGACAGATCAGGCAGCGCGCCCCCTCGCGCTGGGCGCGTCGGCAGAGATCGGCGTCCTCGCCGTACATGAAGAAGACACCGTCGAATCCGCCGAGCCGCTCCCAGAGCTCGCGTCGCAGGAGCAGGAAGCAACCCGTCACGATGTCGACCGGTCGGACCGAGTCCCGACGCCACGTGACCATGGCGTCCCGGTTGAACAGATCGAATCCGCCGAGGAGGGACGACAACCCGACCGCGGAGCAGAAGAGGCTCCACGGGGTGGCGAACCGCCAGCACGACGTCGGGTTGAGCGACCGGTCGGCGAACAGGGTGCGACCGCCGACGACGACTTCTCCCGATTGCGCACGGGCGAACGCGACCATCTTCTGGATCGCGCCGTCGAGGACCTCCGTGTCCGGGTTGAGGAGCAGCACCCACTCGCCGCGCGCCGACTTCGCGGCTTCGTTGTTGCCGCGAGCGAAGCCGAGATTGTCTCGCGAGGCGATGAGCCGAACGGTGGGATACGACTCGGCGATCGCCTCCGGCGACCCGTCTTCCGAAGCGTTGTCGAGCAGGATCACCTCGTACGTGAGATCGCGCGTCTCCGCACGAAGGGTCTCGAGACACTTCAGCGTGTAGCTCTTCGTGTTGTAGCTCACGATGATGATCGACACGTCGATCGAACCCGAGTCGGGGGAGGAGGGCTCGATCATTGAGCCTCTCTCGGCGCGTAGATCGCGAGAGGATCGATGGGCTTGGTCTTGATCTTCGGAGAGTAGGCGCGACGCATCTTGAGCTTCGGCACCGGGGAGAGCGTGGAGATGGTCGCCAGGAGGAAGAACCAGACCACCTTCGCCTGTCCGAAGTACGAGACCGAGATGAAGCTCATGACGTGTGAGAAGAGCGCGCAGCCGATCGCCCAGACACAGAAGAAGTCGTAGCGTCTCGGCTCGTTGAGCCGACCCAGCCGTCCGATCGCCTGGAAGCAGAGCAGGAGGATCGTCATGAAACAGAGGAGCTCGAAGAAGCCGCCGCGGACCGACTCCGCGACGTACTCGTTGGTGACGTCGCCGAGGCCCCACCCCCAGTGGACGGTGTCCTTGGTCCCGAACAGGAACCACTCATCCCAGCGCTTGATCCACTGGTCCATCAGGTGGAAGCGGTGCCACCCGGTGCCTCCGATGATGTTGACGCGAGCGATCAGGTGCCAGACCGGCTTGTCGCGGGCGAAGTGGATCAACACCAGGAACCCGAACACGGACCAGCGGAAGAAACCGAGGTAACGACGGAACGGGTACATCATGGCTGCGGCGAGCGCGAAGCCGATCGCCATGATCGGAGTGCTGGACGAACAGGAGTAGACGATCGTCAGGAAGGCGAAGATCCCGAAGAACGCCTCACGGCGGTTCCCCTGGGGTTTGAGCCAGCGAACGACGACGAACGGCAGCATGGTCGCGAAGAAGACGCCCGCGATGATCGGGTGGGAGAAGGCGCCCTGCGCTCGGGCTCGGCCGCTGCGGACCAGGGTGTGCTCGGGCACGCCGCCGAAGATCGCGAACGGGTTGTGCTCGGTCTGCTTCTCGTAGAGGAAGGTGAAGGCGAGCGGGATGCTCACCCAGATGAGGCAACGGATCGCCGCCTCCACGTCTTCCCAATCCCGCAGCATCAGCCGGAACAGGAAGTAGAGACCGAACTGGTCGAAGAGCTGACCCGATCGATAGACCGCGGCTGCCTTGGTCAGTGGGCTCACCCCGGTCTGCGACAGGTCCATGAAGTCGGAGTGGGACACGAGGTAGGTGATCGTCCCGACGATGCCCCACGTGACGATCGCGATGTCGATCGGCTTCCACCGGAAGTGCAGGAACTCCGAGCGCCAGAAGATCCGGAAGTGACCGACGAGGATCATCAACCGGAGCAGGTCGAAGTCGAGCCCGGCGATCGAAACGCGCTGCGCGGTGGTGACGAAGCAGACCAGCGCGAAGATCGGGAGACCCATGAAGCGGCGAGGCAGGAGGAACATCCCCGCGGCCAGGCAGAAGAAGAGAGCGGCACCGATGGGGTGGAGCGTCGTCGCGTTGTGGTAGGCCTTCGAGAAGTGGACGACGCGTTCCACGTTACCGTGTCCTCACCGTTCCCGATCGCCGCGGACCCCGCGGCCCGCCCTCACTCCTCGGCGACCCCTCACTCTGCGGCGACCCCTCACTCTGCGGCGACCCCTCACTCTGCGGCGACCCCTCACTCTGCGGCGACCCAAGTCGGGACTTCCTTGCGGTAGAAGTTGAGCACGGTTCCGACGAGTGGCGTCTCGGACGCGGAGATGATCTGGGCCGCCTTCAGGATGTCCTGATCGCGCGTCTTGCCCGCGCTCGCCACGAGGATCGCTTCGTCGACGTACTGCAGGAGCAGACTGGAGTCGGAGTAGGGGAGGATCGGTCCGGCGTCGAAGACGATGACCCGGTACTCGTGCTCGAGCTCTCCGAGGATCTCCTGGAGCCGCCGGTTGCCGCCGAGGCTCCCCGCGTTCGGACCTCCCGCGCAGACGCAGCTGAGGCCCGGGACCCCGGTCCCGTGGGTGACGTCCTCGAGCGGCGCTTCACCGCGCATCAACTCGACGAAGCCGGGCGCGCCCGGAAGGCTCATTTGGAACGCGAGCCCCGGGTTCTTGATGTTCGCTTCGATCAGGACCACCGGCTCCGACAGGTGTCGGGCGAGCCCGATCGCCGCGCACGCCGCCACCGTGGTCGCCCCGTCGCCGCCGTGGACCGACGCGATGAAGAAGCGCTGGTGCTGACTCTCCTTGCGCAGCAGACTGAGCCACAGCGTCTCGAAAGTCTCCTTGGCCGGCGAGAACGCCGACTCGATGCGCGAGTGGTAGCTCATTACGCCTCCACCGGGAACTTGCGCGCGGCGCGGCGCGCCTGTCGCCACGACCACTTGCCGGCGACCGGGATGACCGCGAGACACGGCACGCC
>JAGQRC010000210.1 GCA_020425835.1 Planctomycetota bacterium
GCGAGAAGGTCACGACGAGAGCCTGGTCGCGAAACACCTGGCCGGCGACGCCCTCCACGAAGATCAGCGGAAGGAAGACCGAGACCGTGGTGAGGGTCGAAGCCACGACGCCGCCGAAGACCTCCCCGGTTCCGACGAGGACGGCGTCACGGTACGACGTGCCGAGATCTCGACGTCGATGGACCGCTTCGAGGACGACGACCGAGTTGTCGACCAACATGCCGATCCCGAGCGCGAGCCCTCCGAGCGACATGACATTGATCGAGACGTCCGCGGCCCGCATGCAGAGGAAGGTCACGGTCACCGAGATCGGGATCGATAGCGCGATGATCAGCGTGCTCAGCAGGTCGCGCAGGAAGAGGAAGAGCACGATCGCCGCGAGGAGCGCCCCGAGGAGAGCGGTCGATTGGACGTTCTGGACGGACTCCTCGATGTAGCGCGCCTGGTCGAACAGGATCTCCGCCTCGACACCTTGCATGCGGCGGTCGCGACTCGCCTCACCGATCCGCTCGCGAACCGCTCGCGCGACCGCCACCGAGTTCGCATCACCCTCCTTGTAGATGTGGAGCTCGACCGCCGGCACCCCGCGGACGCGGACGCGCACCTCCTCGTCGCGATACCCGAGCCGGGCGCGGCCGATGTCGCGCAGCCGAACCTCGCCCCCTTCCGGAGCATCTCGGATGATCGTCGCCTCGATGTCCTCGAGGCTGCCGTACTCGTTGACGGTCCGGAGAATGTAGGCCGT
Organism: Planctomycetota bacterium; assembly: GCA_020425835.1. Next base: position 746 of record JAGQRC010000210.1, read on the forward strand.
CTCCGCGTCGCGCAGCTCACCCCCGGACCGGTTGATGTTCTCGGCGGCGATTCGTGCGGCCACCTCATCGATGGTCATGCCGAGCGCGGTGATTCGCCCTTCGTCGAGCTCGATGCGGACTTCCTCATCGGCGCCTCCGACGACCTTTGCCGCGGCTACTCCGGTGACGGTCTCGAGTCGCTGCTTGACGAAGCCCTCGGCCAGTCGGCGCAGGTCGCGGGTCGGGACCTCGCCGCGCAACGCGAGACGGATGACCGGGTCGAGCGACGGATCGAATCGAAAGACCACCGGCGTGCGGGCGCCGTCGGGTAGATCGACGAGGTCGAGCTTCTCCCGGACGTCGAGCGCCGCCACCGTCATGTCGGTGTTCCAGGTGAACTCGAGCGTGATCTCGCTGACACCGGCACGGGACACGGAGTGATATCTCTGGAGCCCGGAGACGACCCCGACGACGGGTTCGATCCGATCGGCGATGAGCTGCTCGACCTCTTCCGGCGCGGCGTCGGGGAGTTCCGTCTGGATCGTGAGCGACGGGTAGCTGATGTCGGGGAGGAGCTCGATCGGGAGTTTCGTGAAGCTGACCACCCCGAAGACCACCGCGGCGATCGTCAGCATGCCGACGGTGACCGGCCGATCGATCACCGCCGAGAGCCAATGATTCGTCGGCGGGAGCTCAGGCACGCCGGGCCACCTTTCGGTCCGCGCTCACTGACCCGAGGACTTCGAGTCGCGGGACTCCGACTTGGAGACGGTCAATGGATCGAGTCGCACGGGAACTTCGCGATGGATCGAGACCGCCGCGCCATCGGAGAGATCGCGTCCCCCCTGAACCACCACGAGATCCCCGGGCTCGATGCCTTCGCGCACCTGAGCCACCGCGTCGTCCTGATAACCGACGGACACTTCGACGCGCTGGGCCCGGTCGTCGCGGATGCGGAAGACGAAGATGCCCCGCTCGTCCTTCCGCAGCGCCGCCTTGGGAATCAACGTCGCATCCCGCACGGTCCGCGTGATGATGTCGACGACGGCGAAGGAGCCAGGCCGGAGTGTCGATGGGGCTCCACCGAAGTCGATCGTCACCTCGACGGTGAGGCTCGACTCGTCGACGATCGGGCTGACTCGCTCGACCTGACCGACGGTGACGATGTCGCTGTCGCGCGAGCGGCGCAGTTCGACACGCTGACCCTCTTCGACCTCGGCCACTTCGCTCTCGGCCAGGAACAGACTCAACCGCAGAGGATCGAAATCGGCGATGACACAGATCTCATCGCCGGGGCTGACCTGCTGCCCGATCTCGACCGAGCGCTGGACGACGGTGCCCGCGAAGGGCGCTCTCGGCTTCGCATAGCCGAGCTCGAGGCTCGCCTGTTGGAGTCGGGTCTCCGCTCGCTCCATCGCAAAGCGCGCGTCCTGCTCTTCCTTGTCGCTGGCGGCGCGACGCTCGAGGAGCTCGACGAAACGCTCGTGCTCGGCGATCGCCTGGTCTCGTTCGATCCGGGCGGTCGCCTTGGCGATGGAGAGAGCGCGCTCGTCGATGTGACAGAGTTCCTGGTCCGCCTCGACTTCTTGGCCTTCCTCGAAGAACAGCTGCTCGATCTGACCATCGGTGCGAGCGACGATCCGCACCTCTCGCTCCGGTCGGAGGACACCGCTTCCGGAGGTCCGCTCTCGGATTCCCGCCAATGCCGCGGGCGCGACTTCGACGGAAGTCGCGGGCCTCGAAGTGGGTCGGGAGGTGGCGCCACTCGAAGGATAGGCGCCGCTCGCTCCCGGCCCACCGCCGGGGACGAAGCTCGAACCGTCGGGCTCCTCCGAGAACGAGTCGACGGCGATGCTGCCGAAGTAACCGAGCGCGACCAGACTGAGGGCGGCCAACACGAGGCCTCCGTGATGAGCGATCCGTCCGATCATGCCGGTGGCCCTCCCAGAGTTCGAAGTCGCTCGAACGTGTAGATCCCGGTGGTCGCGGTATCATTAAAAAAACAAACCACCCCGTAGTTTCCGGTGGCCTCCAGCTTCGTGATGCGAACCCCCTCGGCGACGGCGTCCGGGTCGAGGAGCGGCGCACGCGTCCACTCGTCGACGCAGCGAGCACACTCACACGCGAGCCGGAGTTGACGATGCGTGAAGAGGCTGTCGTGTCCATCGGCCCACTGGATCCACAAGTGGTTCGGCTCGAGCAGTTCGATGGACTCGGGCCGAGTGCTGGCGGGCACGAGGACTCCTCGAAGGCGGGAGAGGCGGAGAGATGCGGCCACGGAACCGCGGAGACCATAGCGCCGAAACCCCGGCGCCAGAAGAGCGCAGGGGCAGGGACGAATCAGGGTGGGACGAAGGGAAGGGACCCCAGAAGGCGAGAGCCCCCCTCGAGACTGGGTCGTGTCCCGAAGGGGGCCATCTGAGGAAGGCTTTGGGGGTTTCTTGTTTCTAAAAGCCGGAGAGAGGTACGCCGCGTGTTCTTGGGGAAACGGACAATCGTGGTATGGCTCTTCCCAAAACTCTCTCCGGCTCGCCAAACCGCGCTCAAAGTATCTTGCGCTTTGTAAAATGTAAACTACGAAATTCGGACTTTCTCACTATCGGTGTAACCGTCGATTCTATTGGATTTTGTGCTCGCGGACCCGACGTGCTGCCTACCCAGCCCGCTCGGGATGCGTCCCGCGTTGTCGAGCGAGACCCGCTCCACCGATCGACGGACCGAGGACACCCGGAGGATCGAGCTGGGCGAAGCGGGGGAACGAGCCGGCGTTACGAGAAGGAGTAACGACGGTGCAGTTCGAGAGGCGGGTCGTCGGGGCGTCGCAACAGCAGTCTCGGGGCGGGGGTTGGCGATACGAATAGGACCCCGAAAAAAAAGGAAACCGGCAGAGTCCAACCCTGCCGGTTCCCTAGGAGGTGCCTGTCATGAGCCAAGTTTACCGGCGTCGTTGCGTTATGTCAACTGGTTGCGATGCTGAAACTTCTCGTTACCCGGAATTGCCTAGGGAGCAACGCCGCGGACCCACACGATCGGAATTGAGATTTTGGGATTGCGAAATTGACATTATGCCGATATCACTATGGCCGGAGCGAACAAGATTGCCTCTTCGGCAATCCCGCTCTCGGAGAGCCGACCTCGGGGCGGTCCCGGGGTCGGAATTGACGAATCCCTCTGTCTCATTCGCACCCCTGGGCGGCCTGCAGACCTTCGGGTCGCCCGGGGTCCCTCTCCGAAGCGGCGCTCCCCTCCCGGAAGGCGAGGACCGCCATGACCCGGCCGCTCGATCCCATCTTCGTCGTCGACCACGACCCGCCACGCCGGTGGCTGCCCGGCTGGCTCACCGAGACGCCGTACTGGGCGGTCTCCGCGACCGTCCACTTGATCATCCTGCTGATACTCGGCGGCATCGTCCTGAGCACCGAGCGCGAACCCACTCCCGAAACGCGGGTCATCGTCTCCCGGGAGTTTCGCACCCGGCCCTACGATCCGACCGAGCGTCGTTGGGTCGATCGTCAGCCCAAGATCCTCGAGACGCCGCGTGAGCCCACTCCGCTCGAGGTCATCAAGCCGAAGATCGTGAGCCCGCGGCCGAAGGGGCGACCCAGTGCGAGCGCGAACAAGGAGCTGAACTCCGACGCGATCGCGGACGCGTTCGGCACCTCGGGAGCTGCGTCCAGCATCGTGGGCCTCATCGATGGTGACTCCCGACGCGTCGGTGAGGGGCCCGGTGGCAGCGAGGACGCGGTTCTCGCGGCGCTCCACTGGCTTCGCCGGCATCAGCATCCCGACGGTCACTGGTCGAGCCGCCAGTTCTACACGGGCCGCGCCGTCGACCCGGACGCCTACCGCGACGAGTGCTGGGGTTACGAGGGCTTCGACGTCGGCGTCACCGCCTTGGCGATGCTCGCGTTCCTCGGTCACGGGCATACCTACAAGGACAGCTGCTATCCCGAGTTCGTCGAGGTGATGCGAAAGTCGACCGATTGGCTCCTGAAGCAGCAGGAGGTGGCGCCGGGCGATCCCGAGCGCGATGGGGTCATCGGCCGGAGCAACGCGGACGAGTGGGTCTACAACCACGCCATCGCGACCTTGGCCCTGAGCGAGTTGCTGTTCTTGACCGGGGACCGCTTCCGACTGAGCCAACCCGTCGCCTCCGCCGCCGCGTACTGCATGCGCGCGCAGAACGAGGGCTACGGCTGGAAGTACGACTACGCGGGCGCGAAGAACGACTCTTCGGTCACCGGCTGGATGCTGCTCGCGCTCAAGACCGCGAAGGCGTGTTCCGAGTCGCGGCTCATCACGAAGATCCGTCCGGAGGAGTTCGCTCCGCACTTCGCGGGAGCGATGCGCTGGTTCGATCGAGTTCGCGGCAGCAACGGACGCGTGGGCTATGAAGCGCCGGGGGACGAAGGCTCGATCCTGAGAGCCCACGGTGACCCCTATCCCTATTCCAAGCGCCTCTCCTGTATGACCGCGGTCGCCGTTCTCTGCCGGCTCTTCGCGGGCGAAGCTCGTTCGAGCGAACCCGTCCGAGACGGCGTCGCGGTCTTGATGGACGAACTCCCACGGTGGGCCGAGCCTCGCGAGAAGCGCCCCTCGACGATCAACATGTACCACTGGTACTACGCGACGTACGCCCTCTTCCAGTACGGCGGAGCCAAGTGGCGGCAGTGGAACGAAGCCTTGTTGGAGACCCTGCTCCCGACGCAGACCGTCGGGGGGGACGCGGACGGGAGCTGGGCTCCACTCGGCGAATGGGGGCGGGCGGGGGGACGCGTGTACTCCACCGCGATCGGGGCGATGACCCTCGAGGTCTACTATCGGTACCGCCGGGCCGGAGGGGAGAGCTGAGCCAGGAATCCACAAGTCTTTTCATATTAGATAATTAAGCCCCATGGACCGCGACCGTGAAATGCCAAATGCGCAAAGCAGACCGTTGACGTTTTGTCATAGTTCAGAGAAGATCGGGCGGTTGCGAAACGATCGTCTCGCGAGCTCGAGACGCCTCGACAGCACTCGGAAAGAAGAAGCGCGATGAGCCAAGAGGAGCACGAGTACTACGAGGGAGAGGAGCCCCAGGGCGGCCTTCCCAGCTGGCTGACCGAGACGCCCTACTGGGCGATCTCCGCGGTGATCCACCTGATCGTGATCCTGATCATCGGCGGAATCGTCATCAGCACCGAAGTGATCGAGAAGGCTCAGAAGAAGGTCGTGGTCAAGCGGGAGTACAAGCCGAAGGAGTACGACCCGACCAAGAAGCGCGCGATGAAGCGCCAGCCGAAGATCCTCGACGAGGTGAAGAAGAACCCGCTCCTGAAGCTGAAGCCGGACGTGATCACGCCGACCAAGCCGAAGGGGACGAGCGAGGACAACCTGACCAACAAGAACCTGATGCGGGACTCGGTGAACGATGCGTTCGGAACCGGGGGCGGCTTCGCAGGGGCGTACGGTCAGCGCAACGGCAAGGGCTCGCTCTTCAACGAGGGTGGTAGCGAGGCGACCGAAGAGGCCGTGCTGGCCGCGCTCCACTGGCTCCGTCGTCACCAACACCCCGACGGTCACTGGGGAAGCCACGAGTTCTTCCTCGGCAATCAGAAGGAGCCCAATTCCTACGACAACGAGACATGGGGCTTCGAAGGTTTCGACGTCGGGGTGACCGCGCTCGCCATGCTCGCCTACCTCGGCTACGGACATACCCACAAGGACGGTAAGTTCCCCGAGTTCGTCGAGGTGATGCGCAAGGCGACCGATTGGCTCCTGAAGCAACAGGTGAAGAACCCGGCCGACCCCGCCCTCGACGGCACGTTCGGGAAGCCTTCGGGCAAGGACCCGGAGGAGTGGGTCTACAATCACGCGATCGCGACCATGGCGCTCGGCGAGTTGCGCTTCCTCTCCGGCGACAAGTTCAAGTTGATCAATCCCGTGACCGCGGCGACGCGGTA
>JAGQRC010000211.1 GCA_020425835.1 Planctomycetota bacterium
GGGGTTCGAGCCGGTCGATGTGCGCAGCGGGTACAGCGGGAACTCGATCGGAGCCTACGTCGAGTTTCGCGATCGCACGGTCTGTTTCTTCGCCCGGTACCTGGCGCGGGGCACGAACAGCGTCAGCTATCGCCTTCGGGCCGAGATCCCCGGTCGCTTCGCTGCGTTGCCGACCCGAGCGACAGCGATGTACGCGCCGGAGCTCCGAGCGAACTCCAGTGAGATCGAGCTGTCCGTGACCGATCCGCACTGACGCGACGTCTCGGGATCGCGATGAGCATCGGACGGGCGAGAGCGAGGTCCACCTTCGGACCCCGCTCTCGCTTCGTCTTGGGATTCCTGACATGTCGTTCAGGATCTGCACGGCTTCCCAGACCTGCACACGTACGCTCCGCGTGGACGAGCATCTCCGCGGGGCGATGCCACTCTGGCCACGCTCCGCCAGGGGCGGCCGTCGGCGGCCTCGCAGGCACGAGGCGGTTCCACTCCCACTGACCGCCGCCCAGATCATCACAATCGTTCGACGGTGCGAGAGCGACGGGACGAGCACCGATCGCGTCGACGTCGTCGGAGCACCGGCACGAAGTCTCCGGCACCGGCGATATCTTTGCTTTTCCAACCGGTCTTCTCTGGAACGTCGATGCTCGGTGTGTGGGCTGATGGATGAAACTCAACGGGGTGGGAGAGGATGTGTGATGGCTCGATACCGTTTACTGCTCGGCAGTGTGGTGTTGTTGGTTCTTGGCCTCGCTTCGACAGCGCCGGCCCAGACGTTCATTCGCGGCGACGCGAACAACGACGGCATGGTCAATCTGGCCGACGCGATCGCGGTTCTGGGAACCCTGTTCCAAGGCGACCCGGCTCCCGATTGTGTATCGGCGTCCGACGTCAACGACGACGGGGCGGTGGACGTGGCCGATCCGGTCTACCTGCTGTCCTATCTCTTTCAGAGCGGACCGATTATCCCTCCCCCGTTTCCCGCGGCGGGAACCGATCCGACACCCGACAGCCTCACGTGTGGCACCGTGGTGACCGGCACGATCACGATCAATACCGCTCAGTACATCGACAATAGCTCCCCCGTTCGCCTCCGAGTCGTCGGAACGACCGACACCGGCGCCGAAGTGACCGTTCTCGACGACGACTCCGGCTATCCGTTCGGCACCGTAATGCCGAGCCCGAGCGGCGACTGGCTGTTCGAGATCGATCACCCGCTCTTCGCACCGTGCGATGTTCGCGCGACGAGCGGCACGGCCATGGACACGCACGGGGTGACCGGCTTCCCCTCCACGAGCTGCGGCCCACCCGACAATTTCACACCGACTTGTAAGATCTTCCCACCCGCGTCGCCCATCGCCCTTGGGGTGCCGGTCGAGTTCACGGCAACGATCGACGATTTCGACGGCGGAATGCTCTTCTACACCTGGCACTTCGGCGGGGCCGATGACGTCAGCGTCCAGGGGATGGCGGCGGCCGGCTCGACGATCGTGGCGGACGCGGTCTACCCGTTCGGCAACCAGGCCTTCCGGGTGACCCTGACCGTGGACGATGCCGGCGGCTTGCGCGGGAGCGACCGGGTCTCCGTGTTGGTCGGGAGCTTCCCGAGTGTCGGTGGGCATCCCCCGGTCCCGCAGCAGCCGGTGCCGGGCGGACAGACCCACGTCGTTCTCGCCGTCAACGACCTCGGGATGCACTGTGCGGATACTCGGTCCGTCCCGTTCAGCATCCTCCCGCCGTTCAACGTGCTCAACGCGCAGGTCGTCCAGCGCGGCGATCCGCCAGCGTTGGTCGACGACACCCAGGTCTCGCTCGTCTACTCCGCCGCGTCCAATCCGAACGATGTCGTCGTGTTCGATCCGGCGTTCGAGCCGCTCTCGATCAACTCGACGAGCGTCAGCTACCCGATCGGCGCCCCGGCCGACGCGGCCGAAGTCGGGAAGACCGACATGTGGGATCCGTTCGGCGTCTCGTCGTCGGTGGTCACCGAGCTCTTCGGCCTCGTCCTCGACCCGGACTTCGGGCTGCCGACGGTCCACAACCCGGGTGGCATCGGTCGCGCGATGCCGGGCGAAGCGAATCCCTACTTCGCCAACGATCCGAAGCCTTTCGGGATGTACCGCACGGATGCCAACTGGTTCACCGCCGAGGGAATCCCGATCACGTCGACCGACGACTTCGGTCGCATGAACGCCTATCCGTTGCTCCGCGTTCAGGCGATCTCCAATGCCACGGGCCAAGTGGTCGCCTCGACGGATGCGGTCGTCCCCGTCTCCATGGAGGTCGACTGTCGCGATTGTCACCGCATGGGTGAGGTGGGCGCCGATCCGACGGCTCGACCGTCCGTGACCTTCCTCCCGCCGGACTTCGCCGATCCGGTCGCCGATGAGGGTTTCGCGAAGATCAACATCCTGCGACTCCACGATTCGCTCCACGGCACGACGCTCGAAGCGGACAACCCGGTGCTCTGTGCGGGCTGCCACAACTCGTTCGCGCTCGAGGATGCCACGGGCGGAGGCCTGGCCGGGGACCCGCTGCTGAACACCATGTCCGGCGCGATGCACGGTCACCACGGCCTTCTCACCATCGATGCGACGACCGGAACGCTGGTCCGCGACGTCGCGGGCGATCCGGTCCTGCCCGTGATCCTCGGTGCGGGGCAAGCCCGCCTGATCGCCACCGATCCCACGGATCCGACGGTGACGATGGAGTCGAACTGCTTCACGTGTCACCCGGGCCGAAGCACGCAGTGCTTCCGCGGCGCGATGTTCGACGCGGGACTCAAGTGCAGCAACTGCCACGGAGACATGCTCGCGACCGGGGCCGTGGTGTTCGGCGACTTCGATCACAACGGCATCTTCCGCGCTCGCTTGCCCTGGCGCGACGAGCCGCGTTGCGAGTCCTGTCACAAGGGCGATGCCGTCTCTCCGGGGGTGGCGACCATGACCGGGACGATCGCCTACAACCCGAGCGATCCCGCGGCGGTGGCGCTGCTCTCGCCGAACAGCCGCTTCCGAGAGAGCCCCGGCCAGCTCTACCGCAACAGTCACGGACACGGTGGACTCATGTGCGAAGCGTGCCACGGCAGCCCGCACTCGATCTGGCCGAACCCCGATCCGCAGGCGAACGACAACGTGACGACGACCCAACTGCAGGGTCACTCCGGCACGCTGCTCGACTGCTTCGTCTGCCACACCCAAGGGTCGTGGCCGGCGGGCACGGACGGCGGTCCGCACGGCATGCACCCCGTCAACGACCCGGACTGGATCAAGTCCAGCGGCTCCGACCACGCCGACTTCGCCGAGAACGGGCCGGGCGATCAGTGTGCGCCGTGTCACGGGATCGATCACAAGGGAACGCGTCTCTCGGTGACCCCGGTCGATCGTGAACTCCGCGACGCCGAGGGCGTGCTCCGAGTCGTGGTGAAGGCGGGGCAGACCATCTCCTGTGACCTCTGCCACAGCCTGAGCACGAGCTTCGAGGACTGAGATCGCTCCGAGAGAGTCTCCTTACGGGAACGTCGAGGCGCCGTCCGGCTCTGCCGGGCGGCGCCTCTCTTCGTTTCGGTCGCTGTTGTGACCGCGAACAGCGTGTCGGCGTTGGGGACACGCCGCGCAGGGGTTCCGGCGCGAGCCCTCGATTCGCGGGCGTCTCGAGGCGTTCGACGCCGGCACACCGGGTGCCTCCATCCGTGGATCGATCCGCGAAACGAAGGAGGAACGATGTCGCAGCGAAGGTGGTTGTGGGGGGGCGCGTTGGCCTTGGCCGTCGTCTGGGGTCTCGTCGCGTGGAGCGACGCGCAGGAGGGGCCGCGATCCTCGCGTCCTGCTCGTCGGCAGGGTGAGGTGGCGGAGGGTACGGTCGACGATGCCCGTGCGACCCGCGGCGCCATCCCGGTCCTCGACGTGCTCCGATACCTCCAACTCAGCACCGGACAATCCGTCGTCTATCCGTCGGTCACCGAAGACCCCTACTTCCGACCCGACGCGAAGGTCCAGCTCCTCGGAGACATGGACCTGACCCCGTCGGTCGCGAAGTCGCTCCTCGTCGCCAACGGGTACCTGTTCTTCGAAGAGGTCAGTGGCGACACGGTGTTGTTGCACGCACGGCACTCGAGCTCTCGGACATCTCCCGAGATTCCGCACTCCGGGCTGATCGTCGGCTCGGACGAGGACATCCCGGACGGGAGCCCCGGGGTCCTGATCACCGCGTTCACCGAGCTTCGTCGCGGTGACGCGTCGACCGTGGTCCTGACCCTGCGCGAACTCCTCGGACTGCGCAGCGGCGCGGACAGCCTGCGGATCGTGCCGGTCCAGAACCTGAACACGATCGTGGTCTCCGGCCGACGAGATCTCGTTCGCCACGTCCGACAGCTCATTCCCCATCTCGACCGTCCGTCGATCCGCGAGGCGGAGAAACGCGCGACGGAGGGAGGGAACCCCGCTGGCGACGCCCGTCAGTGACGGGACGTCGAGAGGCCGCGGAAGGGCTCGGCACGAGACGCCGGCCGCTACGGCCGGCGCGCGTGACCAGCCGGGCTTGCTCTTCGAGCCCGGCTTCGCTCAACTGTGGTCATGTCCAACAAACCCCGCAATCTCGACGACGACGCGCGCGACCAAGCCAACATCAGCGATGCCGAGCTCGATGCTCTCCTCGCCGGCTCGCTCGGCGGCGCCGCGGCCGGACGGGAGGCGACCGAGCTCGAACCCGGTGAAGAGGTCGAGGGGGTCGTCATCGGCGCCGACGAGGAGAGCGTGATCCTCGAGTTCGGCAAGAACTCCGGCGCGATCCCGCTCTCCGAGTTCCACGGTCCGGCGCCCGAACCGGGGACTCGGGTCAAGGCGACCTATCGACGCTTCGACGCGGCGCGCGGCATGGCCTCGTTGTCGGTTTCCGAGGTCTTGCGGGATCTCTTCTGGCGAGAGGCGCGCGTCGGCATGATCGTCGAGGGTCGCGTCATCGACGTCAACAAGGGTGGACTGGTCCTCCTGGTCAAGAACGAGCGCGCGTTCATGCCGATCTCCCAGATCGACATCGACCACGTCGAGGATCCCGCCGAGTTCCGCGACCAGATCCTCGAGTGTGAGATCACCGCGATCGACCACGACCGTGCCGAGCTGGTCGTCAGTCGAAAGAAGCTGCTTCGCGAGCGCGAGGCCGAGCGTCGTCAGAGTGCGATCCACTCCTTCGAGATCGGCCAGCGCGTGGACGGCATCGTCCGACGAGTGAACGAGCACGGTGCCTTCATCGATGTCGGAGGCATGGACGGGCTGCTCCACTCGTCCAAGCTGCGTCGATCGCGGGATGTGCTCGGCGACGGCCCGTCGGTCGGAGACACGCTCCGAGTGGAGATCATCCACATCGATCCCGAGCAGGGGCGGATCGGACTCGATCTCGTCCGCGAGTTCGATCCCGGTGCGTCGTCCACCGCGGCCTCGAACGCTCCCGCGATCGAGTTGGTCGTCGGGGAGTCGGTCACCGGAATGGTCTCCCGGGTCCGCGACGAGGGCGCCTACCTCTTCCTCGACGACGGCGTCGAGGGCTTCATCCCGGTCGCGGAGCTGCGCGCGGATCCGCTCCGGTCCGGAAACGTCGTCACCGCCGAGGTCGTGTCCTACGACGCGGGACGGCGCAGCGCGGTGTTGCGGCGCAAGCCCTCGTAGCGCGGCAGCGAGTCGGCGTCGTCCGCGATGGGCCGCACCGACCCACCCACTCCGGCGAGATCGAGCTCCCCGCCGGAATGCAGTTCTCCGGGAAGCTTCTCGGACCGAAAACGACTCCACGTGTGAACCCGTGTCGGCGCGGTCGAGGCGGGTGCCCGCCGTCGCGCCGGGTTTTCCTTCGACGAAGGGCGGAGTCATGCGTCGAACGATCTTCGGAATCGCCGGAATTGCGATCTCGGCGGCCATCCTGTGGGCGGCAGTGGGTACGAGCGTCTGGGCCGGTGGACCGACCAGCGGCGACACCAACGGGGACGGAAGCACCGACATCGGAGATGTCATCTATCTGCTCGACCACCTCTTCTCGGGCGGGCCCGCGCCGGTGCCGGTGGACTGCCCCGGTGGGCCCATCGACATCGAGGACGCCAATGCTGCGCTCCGCGCACGGGCCATGAGCGATCTCCAGGGTGTCGGCTCCTCCTTCTCCATGAGCTTGGATCCGGACACGCTCGAGATGATGACCCTTCCGGGCGGCATCTTCGCGACGGCGTCCATCGCCGAGCTCCCACTCCTCCAGAGTCCGATCGACTACGTGGGCGGCAAGGATGTCGCCGTCTGCTACGTCGGCTGGCCGATCCCCGGTGGCGCGGCGCCACTGCCGGCCGGCTTCTACCGGCACCGCATCGAGGTCGACCTGGCCGCGTACACCGCGGGTGATCCTCAGTTCGCGAGCACCTATCTCGTCGACACGGCGGGGAATCTCTTCCCACTGCCGACCTTCTCGGTCCACTTCTCTGGCTCGAGCGTCGAGGCCTCCCTCGGTGTGCGCTCGGACCTCTGCGACGAGACCACCGTGCTGAAGGCGAGGCGCTACGTCTCCTGCCCGCAGCTCGGCGATCTCCTCGCCATGACGTGTATCGAGTCGACGCTGCAGGCGCCGACTCTTCCTTGAGCTCGAGGACACCGGCCTGTCG
>JAGQRC010000212.1 GCA_020425835.1 Planctomycetota bacterium
ACACTCTTTCAGACCGTGTGCTCTTCCGATCGTTTGTCGCTCCTCGAGTTCGTGCCGGGGACGCCGGTCGTCGCCGTCGACACACCCGACGACGAGCGCAACATCGGTGACCAAGAAGTCCGGGAAGCGACCGACTTCATCCGCAAGCTCAACCAGTTCCGCGAGGCGGCCGACCTCGCGATCGCGGAGGACGGCTGCTTCAGTCTCGCGCAGCACCTCGAGACGGTGAACCGGCGGGTGACCCGGCTCACGAGCGCGAGCGCGGAGTGGAGCTCCCCCGACTTGATGCAGTTCCTCTGTGATCGGCTCGTTCCGCAATGGACGAGCGTCCGCGACGACATGACGATCCAGGCGACCGAGGCGGGACTCTCCGTCGAGGCGGAGATCCCGATCTTCGAGCGCATCCTGTCTCCGGTCGACTTCGGGTTCCACAACGCCATCCGCACTCCGGCGGGCCCGCTGACCTTCGTCGACTTCGAGTCTTCGGGGTGGGATGATCCCGCGCGCCTGATCTGTGACTTCTTCACGCATCCCGTGGGCGCCGCGCCGATCCGCCACCTCGATGAAGTCGTTCGTGCCGCCGGCGGAGTGCTCAACCTCGATCGGTCCCATCTCGAAGGACTGCACACTCGAGTGGAGCTGCTCCTGCCGCTGTATCGCGTCAAGTGGTGCTGCCGGATCCTCGGCGAACTCTCCGTCGCGGCGCGCGCGCGCCGAGCCGTCACTGGAGCGTCCGACGACGAAGCGCGCATCCACGCGTTGCTCGACCGGGCGGTGGAGATGCTCGAGCGCGCGAACGCCTGAGACCTCTCGCCGTCCTCAGACCGACTGCCACCAGCGACAGGGTCGTATCGTCGCCATCGTGTGGAGCCCGGGCGGAGCCGCTCGCAACGCGGGGATCGCGTTCAACACGACGGCACTGGTTCCGGTGTCCCCATGCACTCCGCCCCGAAACGCCAGCTCGATGTCGGGTTCTCCGAGGATCCGAATCCGATCCATCGGATGGGGCTCACCGATCGCGGCGCGGAACTCGAGTTCGATCGTCCGGCCGTCGGCGCGGCGGCCCCGCGCGACCTGCACGACGCCGCGCGCATGCCCCGCCGGGATGGGCCCGAGGTCGCAGGTCATCGCCTCCGTCGCGATCAGCGGCTCGAGCGACTCGTCCCACTCGTCGAGCGGGAGGCCGATCGCGTCGGCGAGCAGGTGCAACGACTCGCCGAGGCCGACGTGGCGCAAGCTCCCGTCGCGTTGCCGAGCAGCGAACGCCTCGAGGTCGAGGGTCGCGCCGATCTTCGCCTGGAACGGCACTCGACGCGTGGACGCATCTTGGGCGCGCAGGACCTCGATCCGATCGATCCGTTGGCTCAGCGCGGTGGCCACCAACGGCATCGTGTCCATCAGGAAGCCCGGGTTGATCCCGGTTCCGAGGATGCGGCAGTCGTTGTCGTGGGCGACGCGGTCGAGCTCCTCGGCGAGGCGAGGGTGACGCAGGGTGGGATAGAGCAGTTCCTCGCAACTGCTGACCAGGTCGACGCCGCGCTCGAGGAGATCGATGAAGGTCTCGAAGCAGCGGGGGAGGTCGGAGCAGGTGGTGACCAGCGCGATCGGACGCTCGCGTGTCGGCTCCATCTCGTCGATCGAGGCGAGGACCTCGAGGTCGGGGGCACCGGGAACGAACTCCGGCAGACGGCGTCCGACCAACTCTGGATCGGAGTCGATCGCGGCGACGACGTCGCCGAGACCGCGGCGGATGAAGTCTCCCAGGATCCGCCGTCCCATGGGACCGAGTCCCACGTGGCACAGGTGCACCACGGGTGCGCTACCGTTCGACATCGTTCCCCCTCGCGAGCTTTGCTCGCAGCCCGTTGAAAGCTCCGTCACTCTCGGTCGAGCGCGATGCAGAAGTCCTGCACCAAGTGGCGCGCCTCGACCTCGAGCTCGGCGCTGCGCCCGCTGAGCTCCTGCTCGAGAGGGCGAGTCGAGTCCTCCTCCATCTCGCTCGAGCGCCTTGCGAGTTTCGCGAGGTGAGGTTTCGCGATCACCTCGAGATGGCGACGCGCCGTGCGGGGATCGACCGCGCGACCGAACTCGGCGTAGACGCGGCGCAGCGACTCGATCAGCTCGCCGAACTGGTAGAGGCTTCGGTGCCCTTCCTGATCCCACAGGTCGTCGAGGAAAGCGACCCTTCGATCGAGTTCCTGTTGCCACTCGCCGACCACCCGAACGTCCAGGGCGTCGATCTCGGATTCGGCTTCCTGCAGAGCGCGATGCGTCTGCGAGGTTGCGCTCTCGAGCTCGAGACGTGCCTCATCGACGAGGTCCCGTCCCCGCAGGCGGAACTCGGCGATCGCGCCGTCGTAGAGTGCGCAGATCTTCCGGCGCGCCTGTTCGAGCGCTTCGTCGTCCGCGGGATCGGGGGCGGAACCGGGAAGCCTGCGGAAGCCGGTCCGGTCGAAGTACTCGCGCTCCAGCGTCCCGAGCGATCGCTCCCGGGCTCCACCCAGGATCGCGCATGCTTGCGCGATCACCTCGTGGATGCGCACGGCGCGATTCGGCGATCCCGCGAGCACTTCGTCGGTCCGGCGACCCGCCGCCGCCCTCAAGTCGGCTCGTTCCCGCGCCAAGGTGCGTCGCCAGACGATCTCGTTCTCGATGGCGACCGAGCGGAGTCCGACGCGCGTCGCCTCGCGAAGGGTCGGTGTGAGCTTCGTCAGGAGCAGTCGAAGCTCGCGATCGAAGCGTCCGAACGTGCCGCGATCGATTTCGGAGCGCGTCCACATCGTATTGAACTCCTGGACCGCTCGACGGAGCGAAGCCTCGTCCACGCGATCGTCACCGACGAATCGATAAGCGAGGGCGAGGAAGCGAAACTGCTGATCGAGCTCCTCGCCGCGTTGATCGAGCCAGCGTTCGGCGAAGCTGAGCCGGAGATCGGAGGCCAAGGCGTAGCCGACTTGGCGGTGGAGCGACGCGGACTCGACGCCGTCCAGTGGCTTGGAGCTCCACTGGCGAGCGTCGGCGAACGCGAAGTCGCGGCCGAAGGCGCGGAAGTCCTTCTGAGCGTCCGCTTCGACCGTCGCGATCTGACGGGTCGCGCCATCGACGATCGTCTCGGCGACTTCCTGATAGGCGCGGACCTCCTCTCGTTGGTTCGTGAGGAAGGCTCGGCGAACGGAGCCCAGATCGGTGTCGAGTCGTGTGCGAATCGCGCGAGGTTGGTCGGCCCAGAGCGAAGCGAGCTCGGTCTCCAACGAAGTGTTCGCGTTCTCGAGGATGCGTCGGACGCGGTCGACCAGCGTGAGGTACTCGTCGACATTCGTCTCGTGACCACTTGCCGGCACGAGCAGACCGGCGAGATCGCCGGCGTACCCCGCGTGGCGCTGGGACAGGAGCTCCTCCGCCTGTGTCTCGAACGTCCGCAGCTCTTCCTCTGCGACCTCGAACGCCTGCTCGCAACGACGATCGGCCCGCTCGCGCGCGCCCTCGAGGCTCTCCCGAGGGACGCCCGCCGAGCGCAGCAGCTCGAACAGCGTGTCCCCTCGGATCTTGTCGACCGAGTCCTCGGCGGAGGTCAGCCGATCCCGCAACGTCTCGAATGGCGCATCCGGCCGCGCGCCGCGCTGGCACTCGAGGTATGGCCCCTCGAGGTCGTCGAAGGTGCTCGAGTAGAACGAACTCGTGCGCTCGCGTGCGACATCGCCCATCTGCTGCAATGCGTGCTGCGCCTGAGTCCGGAGCGCCGACCGCTCCCGCAGGAGCGACTCGTGGAACTCCCCGGTCAGACGGCGGAACTCGCGTCGACCCTCACCTCGTCGCAACCCGATGACGGCCGCGAGCTCTTCGCGGGCCCGCCGACGGATCCGGGGCGCGCAATCCGAGAGTAGCGATCGGAGCGCATCCTCGAGACGTGCTCCCCGCTCCCCGGAGTTCGGGGTCGCACCGCACCAGAGGCGCTCGAAGTCACGGCACGCCGAGCGGACGCGCGCGGCTTCCTCGGCCGTTCGGGCGAACCGAGATGCGAGCTCGAGTCCGTGAAACTGCCGAGCGACCCGCTCGGTCGCTTCGGCGTCCTCGGGATCGAATCGGAACTCGACGACCCACACTCGACCGGCCGACACGCCCAATGTCGTGACGACCTCGCCCGACTTGCCGACGCGAAGGAAGGGGCGGAACGAGCTTCGCGAGAGGAATGCCTCGGAGCGGGCGCGCGGGGTTCCATCCGCGAGGCCGATCGGAGACGACGCGATCGGACCTCGGTCGACGGTGGGGAGGTCGTCGGCGCGCACCGTAGCGGTCAAGCCGACCGACATGAGCCCCAGCCCGAGCACGCTCCAGAGAATCCGCATCCGATGCATCCTGCCCGAGCCCATGGACCGAAGGGTCGGTTCGTCTCGGCGATCGCGGCCGACGGGCCCGCCATCGATCGCCGAGGATGGCGTCGCTCGGAGCGGCGTCGGTGAGGAGGGGGCGGTCCCGTCGATCATGTGTCCTCCCCGGACCTTCATCGGCCGTGGAGGTCGCGGCCGTTCACCCGGGAGTCGCATGATAACGGAGAGTCCCGAACGGATCAGCGTCATCACGGTCTGCCAGCTGCCACGTCGCTCCGCCGTTTGGGCAGGCTCGCGGTCTCGTCGGTCCGAGAATGGGCAGAGCGCGACGGCTCGCGCGATGCTGACGGACCCCGTGGCTTTTGCTTCTCGTGAGCGGGATTCGGCCTCGTTCGGGCGAAAGTCGGGCGGCTCGCCCGCCCCCAACCTGCGTTCGGAGGCCCATGAGTGAACTGACGAAGCTGCCCGTGCTCGCGCTGCGAGACATGGTGCTCTTTCCCGGTGTGACCGCGCCGATCGGAGTCGGACGCGAAGAGAGCGTGCGCGCGGTCAAGTCCGCGCTGGACCGGGAGGACAAGCGAATCCTCCTCCTGCTCCAGCGGGAGAACCTCGAGAAGATCGAGACCGAGAACCTCTTCACGATCGGAACCGTCGCGCGCATCGCCCAGGTCAATCGAGGACCATCCTCGGTGCAGATCCTCGTCACCGGTCTCGAGCGCGCGGAGGCGATCGAGTTCCACCGAACCGAGAAGGGGCTGGAGGCGACGATCCGCCCGGTTCCGGAGGCGGTGCTTCCCGACGAGCCCCGGACGCCGGAGCAGGACACAGAGGCGACGGCCCTCGAGGCCGAGCTTCGCGAGCGGGCGCTGGAGCTGGCCGGCAAGTCGGGTCTCCCCGAACCGATCGTGCGACAGGCGCTCGTGAGCGTGACCTCTCTCGGCGCGCTCGCCGACCTCGTGGCGAGCTACCTCGACATCGAGAGCAACGACAAGCAGGAGCTCATCGAGACCTTGTCGGTGCGCGATCGTGTGCGTCGCGTGCTCCTCCACGTCGAGCGGTGGCTGGAGATCCGCGGCGCGCGGGAGGCGATCCACGAGCGTGTGCAGCGTGAGCTCGGAGACCGCCAACGAGAGATGGTCCTGCGGGAGCAAATGAAGGCGATCCAGGACGAGCTCGGCGAAGGGGAGTCCCGAGAAGAGCTGGAGGAGTTGCGCGCGCGCATCGAGGCACTCGAGCTGACGGATGACGTCGCGCGCGAGATCAAGCGGGAGCTCCACCGGTTGGAATCGATGAGCCCCGAGTCGATGGAAGCGCAGATGCTCCGCACCTATCTCGAGACCGTTGCGGAGCTCCCTTGGAGCGCCCGTAGCGAGGAGCGGCTCGACATCGTCCGCGCTGCCGAGATCCTGGATGAGGACCACTACGGTCTCCCCGAGGTCAAGGATCGAGTGCTCGAGCATCTCGCCGTCTTGGAGCTGAAGGCGTCGCGGCGACGCGCGACGGAGGACGGGGCGTCGGCGAACGAACTCGACGCTGACAGTGAATCGGACCGTCGCAGCCCCATCCTCCTCTTCGTCGGACCGCCCGGCGTCGGCAAGACATCGATCGCGAAGGCCATCGCGCGGGCCACGGGCCGGGAGTACGTCCGCGTCTCTCTCGGCGGGGCGCGGGACGAGGCGGACATCCGCGGGCATCGTCGGACCTACGTCGGGGCGATGCCCGGTCGCATCGTGCAGGGGCTCCGTCAGGCCGGAACTCGCAATCCAGTGTTCCTGCTGGACGAGATCGACAAGTTGGGTCTGTCGTACCAAGGGGATCCCGCCAGCGCGCTGCTCGAGGTCCTCGATCCGGCGCAGAACGACACGTTCGTCGATCACTATCTCGGCGTCCCCTTCGATCTGTCGGAGGTTCTCTTCGTCGCCACGGCCAACTTCCCGCAGAACATCCCGGGACCGCTCATGGACCGCATGGAGCTGGTCGAGTTCTCCGGCTACACCGAAGCCGAGAAGCGCGAGATCGCCAAGCGCTTCCTGCTGCCCCGGCAGATCGACGAGAACGGCCTGACGGCGGGGCAACTCTCGCTCCCCGACGAAGCGCTCTCGGCGATGATCAACGGCTACACGCGCGAGGCCGGCGTCCGCCAGCTCGAGCGCGAGCTCGGCAAGCTGGCGCGCAAGGTAGCGCGGAGAATCGCGGCCAGGGAGTACGAGACCGTCGCGGTCGACGGGGCGATGGTGCGCGAGCTGCTCGGCCGGCCGCGCGTCCATCCCGAGCGCGCCGCAGGTCAGGATCAGGT
>JAGQRC010000213.1 GCA_020425835.1 Planctomycetota bacterium
TCGGTTCGTTCCGCTCGAGGAGTCGCCCACCGGCACGGCGATCCCGATCGAGGGCGGCGCCTCGCGCGTCGTCCCCGAGGTCGCAATGCAGTCCGACAGTGACGGGAACTACACCGGCCGAGCTCTGCTCCCATCGGAGCCGTTGACGGAAGTCGTCCTCGAAGTCCGCCACCCCCTTCACCAAAGGGTGACCCGAGTCGCCGAGGTGCCGGCCGACGCCGATGAGTGGGACGAGAACTTCCAGCTCCAGCCCGGCTATCGGGTGCACGGCGTCGTCTTCACCTCGGATCGTACCGAACCGGCTTCGGGCATGTTGGTCGTCGCGACGCCCTATGATTCGACTCGGTCGGGTTTCCTCGCGGACTTGGGTGCCCGCGCTGTCTCCGAGGGAACGGTCGACGCCGAGGGTCGCTTCAACTTGCTCGGACTACCCCCCGGCGAGTACCGAGTGTCGGCGAGAAACAACGGCTCGAGCTTCGTGACGATGTCGGCGCAGAAATCCCCCACGGTGGGCCTTTCGGCCGAGCAACCCGAGGCGGAGGTCAACTTGCTCGTGGAGCTGGGGGGCGCAGTCTACGGTCGGGTCACCGATCGCACGGGGACTCCGGTCTCGGGGGCGAAGATGGGTCTGCTCCCGAAGGACTTCATGAAAGCCGCCATGGGCGGAGGCGAGTCCTTCGCGATGCTCGAGCAGGATCGTGTCCGCACGGACGACCACGGCGACTACGCGATCCACGGCGTCAAACTCGGGGTGGCCTGGCGCTTGATCGTCGGGGCGGACGGCTACGCAGCGCCGGATCCGGAGAGCGTGAAACTGACCCTGGAAGAGCGGGAGGCTCGTCGGGACATCGAACTCAGCGAGGGCGGCTCGATTTCCGGTGTCGTCGTCGACGCGGACGAACAACTCGTTTCCGATGTCACAGTCCGAATCCTCCCGGACATCGCCGCGCTCATGTCGGGTGAGTTGAACCCCGCCGTCTTCGAGGTGACCTCTGGGACTGATGATCAGGGTCGGTTCACGCTCGCCCACTTGCCCGCCGGTGAGTATCGCATCGGTGCGGGCGACGAACTCGCGCTCAACCCGTTCTCCGGTGGCTCGTCGGTGACGGTCGTCCCGCTCGGCGAGGAGGAGCACGTGGTCGACGTGACCGTCACGCTCATCACCGGCGCGGATCTCCCGACGACGGCCGACGAGACGGACGAGACCGGGATCGCGTCGGGCCGAGTCATCGACACTCACGGAGATCCCGTCCCCGATGCGTTCGTCCAGGTCATCGGGATGAAGGCGCCGATGCCGGTGATGAGATCGGGGAAGACCGACGAGAACGGGGAGTTCTCCATCATCGGGGTCGGGGAGACCGTGACCCAGATCGAAGTCTCCCACCCGGGATACGGCAAGACGACCCTGCGGAGTCTGGGAACGAACACCGAGGGGTTGACGATCGAGTTGGCTCGGAACGGATCGATCGCCGGAGTGGTCCGCACGCCGAGCGGCGAGTTCCCGTCCGCATTCAATGTCGGCTATCGACGCGCTCGCAGCGAACCAGCGACCGACTACCTCGAAGAGATCCAGAACATGGCTGAGGGAGCCGGGCGCTCGCAGACCTCGGTGACCAACTCCACGGATGGCAGCTTCGAGTTGCCCGACGTTCCGGCGGGCTCACTCGAGATCGTCGTCTCCTCCGCGGGTTTCGCCCGAACGATTTCGGACGTTGTGATCGTCGAGCCCGGCCGGCGGACCAGTGGCGTCGTCGTGACCTTGACCCGCGGCGCCTGGATCTCGGGCAAGGTCGTCGATCCGACGGGGGTCCCCTTGGAGGGGGCGACCGTTGCATTGCGCGAGACCCGCGGCGAGCTCGACAAGGCGATGGCCGCCTACATGCCCGCCTTCCTCCAGAACGCACCGACCGCGACCACCGACGACCGTGGGGAGTATGCCTTCAACGCGGTCCCTCACGGCCGCTACACCATCATTGCGCAACACGACGCGTTCGCGCCCTCCGACACGCTCGAACTCACCGTCGATGCCGATGAGGAGAGAGTGATCCCGACGCTCGCGGTCTCGGCCGGGGGCAAGATCGTCGGCCGGATCGTCGATGCCGAGGGGGCGCCGAAGTCCGGGCTGATCGTTCAACTGATGAGCGCCGTCTCGTCGATGCAGTCGGGCACAGTGGACGGGGAGGGTCGCTTCGAGTTCTCGAGTCTCAAGCCCGGAGACTACTCCGTCTTCATCATGGACATGGCCGCAGTTCAGGGCGGCAAGATGAAGCTCAAGACTCGCCACGTCACGATTTCCAGCGACGAGACGGAAGAGGTCGAGATCGCCTATGGGCGCGGCCACAAGGTGTTCGGAGTCATCGAGGGCCTGGGCAAGGTCTCCTCGATGCAGCAGATCCAGATCCTTCGCCCCGGCGCCCCGTCCAGCGCGGACCTCGACCCGATGGACCCGACCTCACAGATGGGTCTCATGAAGTACCTGGCCGGCATGGCGATGGTCGACGCCGACGGGAACTTCGAGATCGACGATCTGGAGCCGGGAACCTACATCGTCGAGGTGCCGCGGCTCCCCGAGAATCCGACCGACCTCCAGTCCTATCGGACGTCGGACCGGACACCTCACTATCGCAAGGAGCTCGAAGTGAAGGACCGAGACGTCGAGTTGAGGATTCGTGCGAAGTGATCGCGACCGGACGAAGAGGGGTGGGATCATGAATGGGCGCGTCGACCGCTGCCGTGAACGTATCCGTTCGCGTCGCATCATCTGGGGGATCATCGTCGGCTTGGCGTTGGGGTCGGGGGCAGCTTCGCCCATCCGAGCGGGGGAGCCCAAGGTCTATCTCGCCGATCTCGAGGCGTTCTTCCGGACCATGGACGAGAAGTACCCCTTCTTCGCGGAGAAGGGCATCGAGAAGGAATGGGCGAAGGCGAAGCGGGAACTCGCGCAGCGCTGTTCGCGCTGCTCGGATGACCGTTCGTTCCTGGAGATCGTCGTCGAGGCGATGCGATGTCTCCGGGACGGGCACATGGGATTCACGGAGGTTCGTCCCAAGGTCGATCCGCCGCCCCCCGAGTTCTACCCCGGCATCGCGCTCCTGCCGGCGGGAAGGAACGGAGTGGTGGTCATGAGCACCGAGCCGAATCTCGCCGCGACACTTCCTCCGGGAACGCTGGTCACCAAGATCGACGGTAAGCCGGCGAGGAAGGTCCTCGACCGGATGGGAGCCCTCTCGTGGTCGGAGGGCGGCTTCTTCTCGAGCCCCCAGCGTGCGCGCTTCTTCGCCTATCGGTTGCCGTTGACCGGGGAGCGCGGCGACACGCACACGCTCCACTACGTCGACGGTCGCAAGCAGAAGAAGCTCGATCTCGTCTGCAACCGCGAAGTGAAGGGGTGGGACCACAACTACAACTTGCCGGCCGGGCTCGAGCAGGCGGGGAAGTCCCTCCACTACGGTCGGCTCGAAGGGGACGTCGCCTACGTCTACTTGAGGCGGATGGACGAGGGAATCGAGAGCGGCCTTCGTCAGGCGATCGCCTCCTTGGCCGGTGTCCAGGGATGGATCATCGACCTCCGCGGGAACACGGGGGGCGGCTACGATGATGGTCTCCAGTCCCTCCTCGCTCAGCTGAAGAAGCCGGTCGTCGGGATCATCGACGCAGGGTGCGTCTCCGCCGGGGAGACCTTTGCGCGGGATCTGGTGCGCCGTTGCGACGCGAGACTGATCGGCGAGCGGTCGGCGGGGTCCTCCTCGAGCAAGGAGGTCTTCGAGTTCCCGAGTGGCATCGCCAAGATTCGGTACTCCGTCCGCTCGAGGGGCGGGCTCGACGGGGAGCCGATCGAGTTTCGGGGAATCGTGCCGCACGAGGAGCTCGAGGCCGATCCGAAGGACGTCGCAACCGGGAAGAACACCGAGATCGAGCGAGCTCGAGCGATCATCCTCGGCGCCAAGTGAGTCGAACCGTCCGCAGGGAACGATCGCGGGTCGAGAGGCGATTTGTTAGAGTCCGCCTCCGCAAGAAAGGACTCTCACCATGAAAAAGTCCCTCCCTCTCGTTCTCGCGATCGCGTTGGTCGGGTGCGGTGGCGCCCCGAAGGCCTCTCAACAGCAGCCCGAATCCCAGCCGTCGTCACAGCCGATGGCGATGATGAAGACGGACCTTCCGGCTGGAGAGACCCGTGGCGCCGGTATTCACCTGACGAAGGTCACGGCTTTCGAAGACGTCGCCGAGCACCCCGCGTCGTACGCCGGCCGGCCGGTCTTGCTCAAGGCGCAGATCGCTGACGTCTGCAAGGTGAAGGGCTGCTGGATGGTGCTCACCGATGGGGAGCACCAAATGCGAGTCAAGTTCAAGGACTACGGCTTCTTCGTCCCGACCGACTGCGACGGTCACATGGTCTATGTCGAAGGCTTGGTCAGCATGAACACCATCGACGTCGAGACGCTCAAGCACTACGCCGCCGAGTCGGGCACCGCGGACCCCGACACGATCACCGAGCCGCAGAGCGAACTCGTCATGGTGGCGACCGGAGCTCACGTCGTCGCGAAGTAGTGATCCGGCGCAGACTGCGCCGCGTCCGAGTCCGCTCCGAGGAGGTCGGGCTTCGAAGAGCGAACGGGCGGTGGAGCCGATCGGCGCCACCGCCCGTTCTCGCATCCGCTCGAAGATCGGGATCAGCTCTTCCCGAACAGCAACTCACCCTGGAAGAAGAGGAAGTTGCCGGTGTCACCGCCCCCCGTTCGTCGGACGTACGGACCTCGCCAGAAATGGCTCCAGCCCGCCCAGACCTTCAGGCGCTTGCTGACGGTACCCTTGACGTAGAGGTCGAGCTCGGAGCCGATCGTGCGACCCGAACGTCCCGTCGAGTCGGTGCGTTGCGCCACCCCACCGGCGTTGTACCAAGAGTCTTCGGGCTCATCGAGAATGAAGTGGTGGAAGTCTGCATGCACCGTGCAGAGAGCGCAGGGGCTGACGATCGCCTTCGCGTAGTAGTCGTGTCCGTTCTGCCACGCGAAGATGTCGTAGTGACCCTGGTACGCGTGTCCGAACGGCGCGATCGGTTTGAACGTGTTCTCGTCGCCGTCCGTGGGGTTCCCGTCACCGGACGCGAACGTCCAACCGAAGCTCAGTCCCGGCATGTAGGGGACGTTCTTCGCTCGATACCCCGCTTCGGCCACCCAGCCGTACGCTTCGACATCATCGTTGGCGGACTTGCCGTCCTGGAACGCCGCTTCGAGCATTGCACGGAAGTCCGCTCGGGCGAACGCGGCCCTGGCGCCGTACGTCTGGTCCTCGAGGTCGCCGACCACCGAGTCCTCTCCCGTGACCGAGTCGGTCTTGTAGTTCCGCCAAGCGGCGTAGACGTCGCACTCGAGTCCGTCGGCCGGGCGCGACGCGACATAGATCACGTACAGGTGGGCATCGCGCCCAGCGTTGAAGCCGGGGTCCTCCGTGACCGTCGCGAGAACGCCGTGCACGTCGACGGGAGCGGTCGTGAGGGCGAAATGGTATCCATCGAAGGTCCGCGCGATGTTCGACCAATCGAGCGAACTGAACATGCGCTGGTCCCCGAGGTTCGGGAACTCGATACGACCCCCGCGGATCGTGAACGCGACACCCTCCGGGGTCTCGACCCCCAAGAGCTCCTGGACGTTCTTCAGCCAGATGTAGCCTTGATGCAGGTCGACCCCCTCGGAGTCGCTGAGAACACTGTTCGGCGACTCCTCACCCCAGGTGCGAGAGTCGCGGAACTGGATGAACCCGCCGAGGTGATCGTTGACGCCGAGCCCCACGTGGACCTTGGTGCGCAGGAGGGTGTAGTCCTCCGCGCTGCGGCTGTTCGCCAGAGCGTAGTTGACGGGGTCGCGGTTCTCGGCGCGAATCCGAATGGCTGCGCCGAAGGTCAGATCGAAGTCTCCGCCGAGGACCTCCTCCTTCTTCTTCGCCCACCAACGTTCGATCGCCGCGATCAGCTCGGGATCGTCCTCGGGTGAGTCCGAAGTGGTGGTCGACAGCACCGGAATCGCGGTCAACCCGAACGTCGGCTGGGCCGCAACCGGGGGAGCCAGGGTGAGAAAACCTAGGATGGTGAGAGATGCGACGACGAGCGCCGGCACCGAGCGGTGGGAACGCATGAAAACCTCCTCCAACGTGCGTGCCGACGAACCGGTCTCGACGTTCGAACGGAGGTGCCGACCCCAGAGAGGGGCTGTCGACCCGCGAGTTCGGAGTGTCGAGTTTGGATCGTGTCGGTACTCGCAACGTTGTCGTGGGTGATCTACGGCGGGGCGGATTCTAGGCGATTTCGATTCCTGAGGCGATAGGGTTCCCGACGGTACCGGCCGGTCCCCCCATGCGGGTCCCGGCGTTTCTTCGGACGGCTACGAGCCCGTTCGGCTCCCCTGTGCTCGCGCGCCGGCGCTCGCCGGAGCGATCTCCTTGAGGCCGAGGGTCTCGTAGATCTTCAGCGTCGCGGAAGACTGGTTGAGCGTATAGAAGTGGATCCCCCGGACGCGATGGTGGAGCAGGTCCCGGCACTGCTCGGTCGCGTGATGGATCCCCACCGCTCGCACGGACGCGGGGTCGTCCTGACAGCGATAGACGTCGCGCAGGAGTGTCGCC
>JAGQRC010000214.1 GCA_020425835.1 Planctomycetota bacterium
TCGTACAGTCGACCGCCGGGCCAGGGTTCGAGGATCATGCGCGACGGCGGCGAGGTGACGTGGAAGTCCCGTCTCCACCAACTCGGCAGCTCATCCACGAGGCTCCGCCACACTCGATCGGGTGCGGCGGCGATTTCGAACTCCAGATCGATCCGGTGGACTCCAGCCGATTCGCTCACGCGTCCACTCCTTCTCCCTGTCTCGCTTCCCTTTGTTCCCCCGCCCCATCTTCCGTGGCGGAAGCCCGCTGCGACTCGATGTGTTCGGCCAATCGACGAAAACGTTCGACTCGGTCCTTGGCGTACGGCGAGACCCAGCGGTCCACGATCTCGACGAGGGGGACCGGATGGAGGACGTTGATCCTGCGTCGCCCCTCGCGGCGGACGAGCACCAGACCCGCTTCGACGAGCCGTTCCAGGTGCTTCATCACGGCGGTCCGCGCGAGCCAAGGAAACTCCGCACACAGCTGAGCCGTGGATCTCGGCCCTTCGCGAAGTCGGTCGAGCATCTGGCGCCGCGAGCCGTCGGCGAGGGCGAGCCAGATGCGATCGTCCTCCGCGAGGAGCCGCGCGCGAGGGTCATCCTTCTTCCGCCCGTCGCGGGCCCGTCCGTCTCTCATGACATGTCACCATATAGTGACATATTGATCGAGCAAGCCTGCTGTTCGAAAACCACGATCGTCTCCGCGATCTCGACACTCCGGGACGGACGGGCGAGACTCCCACCCCTCCGCCGTTCCGGCGCACGCGGGATCTCGGTCCACCCGAACCTCGTTGCAAGCGAGCCGGTCCCCCGAGACTCCGTCGGGGGCTCTTTCCCGAATTCGGAAAACTAGAACTCTCCCGGCGCGTTCGATCGAGTCGGACGCGTCGAGAACTGCGCGACGGGGGCGGGTGCCCTCGCGCGACCTCCCGTGAAAGGAGCGTCATGCTTCGAGTGACGTTAGGGGCGATCCTCGTTCTGATCGGCGCGATCGGAACGACCGCGGCGGACGAACCCGCCAAGGAGAAGGACGCCAAGAAGTCGGAAGCCCAGATCAAGGGCTACGAGCAGCTCAGCCTCAAGGACCTCGACGGCAAGGTCGTGACCGCCAAGGATCTGAAGGGCAAGATCGTCGTCTTCGAGTGGATCGAGCCGATGTGCCCGACCTGCCAGCGGCACGCCAAAGAGGGTTCGATCAACCACTTGGTGGCGAAGTACAAGGACAAGAAGGACGTCGTGATCCTCGGCGTCTGCACCAGTCGGAACACCGACGTGGAGGGAATGAAGGCCTTCGCGAAGGAGCGTGATCTCAAGTACCGAATCCTGATGGACCCGACCGGTGCTGTCGGTCGCATGTTCGGTGCGCAGAAGACGCCCCACATGTACGTCGTGAAGGATGGCGCCAAGCTGTACGAGGGTGCTCTGGATGACGACGCTCGAGGATCGAAGTCGGAGAAGGAGAGAGTGAACTACATCTCCAAGGCTCTGGACGAGATCCTGGCGGGCAAGAAGGTCTCGACCCCGTCGACCAAGCCCTATGGCTGAAACGTCAAATATCCGCGCCAGTCTGGCGCCTGATCGACCCGGGCGGTGTTTCCCGCACGTCGATCGGGAAGCACCGCCTGCTTCGCCTGTTCCACTATTCCGCGGCGAGCGAGTTTCGGACTTCGACGACCGATCTCTATGGAGCTGACGCCCAACGAGCCGCGGCCCGGCGACGACCTCTCAATCGGTGACCCGATTGGGTCGCAACGTCGCTCTCAGACGATCGACCTCCCCCGTGTCGACCCGAGCATACGCCTCGGCATGCCCCTCCCCTTCCGATCGGAACCCGGTCGGCGTCGCCTCCATGCCCCACTGCGCCAGCGTCTGACGTAGATGCTCCAAGAAGTGGAGGGCCTTCGGAGCGCCATCCGGGCCGAAGAAGTCCCAATGGAACGTCTGCGAGTCGGAGGAGTTCGTCATCGTCGACCCTGCGCGTCGGCGTCGGTAGGCCGCACCACGAACGAAGCACTCACTTCGCCGGCTCTCCGGTGAGTGTCTTGGCGAGCGCCTCCAGGGCTTCGGGCGTCGCGGCGCCCTGCTGCGCCTTGCGGACCACACCCTTCCGGTCGATCCAGACCGTCGCCGGCAGTCGAACCGCACCGTAGTCCCGCACCGCGACGTCGGCACCACCGATCGCCATCGCGTGCTCCACCTTCTCCTTGGCCGCGAAGCTTCGCGCTTCCGCCTCGGATCCGCTGGTCGCGTTGATCCCGATGATCACCAGGCCCTTGTCCGCGTAGTCTCGATGGAGTCGGGTCAAGTGCGGAGCCTCCGCACGACAGAGATGTCACGTGAACGAGTAGAAGAACAGCAGGATCACCTTCCCCTGCAACTCGCCGAGCGCGTAGGGCTTCCCGTCGATGCCCCGGAGATCGAAGCTGGGAGCCGGAGCCCCCTCGAGCTGGGCGAAACGCACGAGCGGATCGCTCCCCCCCCGCGCCTTCGAGAGCAGTGTCCGTCGCAGCCAAGGCACGGCCGGCAAGTACGGTGAATCGTCGTGTTGAGCGACGAACTGCTCGAGAGCCTCGAGCGCGTCGTCGCCGCCGGGGGCATCGCCGAAGTTCCCCGGGAACGCCTGGCGCGCCAGCGGTTCGAGCGCGGCCAACCCGGAGATGAGCGCGTGTCGCTGCGTCGAGTCCACCGGCTGGTGCTTCAGCTCACGGGCGCGTACTTCGCGTCGAGTCTCGACGGTGCGCCGCTCCGTACCCTTCCGGGAACGCAGCACCTCGACCACCTCGAGCACGCGAAACGTGTCGCCGTCCAACCGATAGGTCTGGGTGCACTCGTCGACGGTGCTCGTCATGGAGCCCGCGGACTCCTCGACCCCCGCCGCCAGCTTCCGCTCGTAGAGGACGCTGCTCGCATCATCGGGGTGGGCGTCGGATCGGTACTCGACGTCGACCTTCCGCCGCAGGCCCGTTCGGGGCCAGAGCGTCCGCTCGCTACCGCTCGCGTATGCCTCCACGCGATCGCGAGGAATCTCCCGGGACACGAGGAGAGGCGCGATCAGACTGACGAGCCGACCTCGCGGACTCTCGAGAGGGAAGATCCAGCGCCCCTTCGCATCACGACGCGCCTCACCGATCGGAATGTCGTACGGCCGCTGATCTCCGGCGTCGTCGACGACGAGGATCAGTCGGAGGGCGCCGCGCGGCTCGGCCAACACGTGGACGTCGACCTCGAAGCGACTCTGCTTCTCGGTCTCGGTGTCCCCCACCTTCGTTCGTTCGTCGATCGTGATCTCGAATCGAGAGGTGGATTCCGCTTCCTCCGCGCTCCCGACGCGAGGAAGCAGAGCGACCAAGACCACGAGAATCGAGACCATGCGCATCGAGCGGACCTGCCAGACGACTCGGGGGGGGTCGAATCGATCGAGGTCCGAGCGCGACGATCGGCGTGCTCGGACCACGATGGAAGGAGAGCACAGGTGGGAACCGACGGAGACTCACTGAGCCAACGTGAAGGTCCCGCCATTGGCTTGTGCCAACTGCACCCAGAAGACTTCCTCTCCGATCCCGGGAAACTCGGGATAGAAGATCGTGTCGATCGGTATGTGGTGGTAGTTGGCGCCGGTGATCTCGGTCAGACACTCTTCGGGGTAGTTCGGGCTGAACGTCTCGGTCCAGCAGAACGGCAATCGGTTCCCGAGGAAGAGCATGCGTCGATTCGTGGCGGGTGTCGAGTTGGCGATCGACACCGTCGTCACGCCGGCGTCGAGAACACAATGACTCTCGATGGCAGGCAGCGAGTCCATCCAGGCGATCGCGGCAGCCTTGTTGGCGCCCGATGCGCGTTTCGCCTTCCAGGACCAGACGTAGGTCGTGGTGTTGTACGCGACCATCGAGAAGCGGGTACGAGCGGTGAGTTGAGAGAGCGCATTGCGAATCTCGAGCTTGACCAGCTCGAATTGCGTCGTGCTCCCTCAGAAGTCGTAGGCGGGGAAGCAGAAGAAGAACGCGTCCGCAGAGTACTCCGCGCCCCAGAAGAGGATGGACTCTGGTGTGTCTTCCTCCTCCTGGCTGGAGTTCGCCGCCGCTCTGGGAAGGTCGAGAGGCCGCGCCCCCGACCGACTGGAATCCGCCCCCCACACGAAAGCCAAGGCCGAAGCCGCGATCCCGAACGAGAAGAAGAGCGCTCGAAGCACACTTCCTCCTTCCGCAGCGCGTGAGTGATTCGACGACGCCGGGTGCCTTGTTCGTCAAGGTCCTTCGTCAGTGACACCTCGTGGTGACACGGCTCTCGTCAGTCGCACTGCTGTCGCAGTCGCGACTGTTCTCGTCAGTCCCACTGCTCTCGGCAGTGACGGCTGGCTCGTCGACGACGCCGTGAAGCCCGCTCACGCAATGACCATCCCCCCCCGGGGACGTTCCCCAGCCGACTAGCATGCCGGTCGACCGAAGATCGAGCGAGCAAAAACCTGCCGAAGCTGGAACTCGCGACCGGTTCGGCACCTCCCGCAGGGGATCGCTCCCGGCGGTCGTCATCCCCCGGCAGAATCGATGCGCGTGAATCGAGAATGGCGTGGAGCCATGTCCAGCCCGTGCAGATCCCGGCCCTCGACGAACGAGAAGAAGGTCGGGCCGACGAAGTCCGCGTGTTTCAGCAACGACCCCGTGTCGGCGCACTGCACGTGCTTGGTCCCGTAGTCCTCGTCCGGGTCGATTTCCGGGGCTCGGATGAGCTCGCGCAGGTAGAGCTCGATCGGCCGACGTCCCTGGAGATCCTCGCGACACGTCACGTTCCACAGGGCTGCGAGGCTCTCCTCGTGCACTCCGGGTCGCGCCGAGTTGGAGAAGTGCGCGACGAGCTCGTCGAACCGCTCGACCGATTGGAACAGGGCCTGGAGATGATCCACGCTATGGCCGAATGCCGCTTCCAGCTCGGCGCCGACACGGCGACGAACATCGTCCTCGTGATCTGCGAGGTCGAACGCACTGCCCGCGGAGTGGTGCGGTATCCTCCGATGCCACATGGACGACCTTTCCAGACGGGCAGCCTCTCCGCGCTCCATGATCCGGGTTCCGAGGCCCGCCGCAACGTAATCGACCCGTGGGAGTGAGACATGCGAGTCTCCGGCGCTTTCGGAACGGCGATCATCGCGGGAGTGCTCCTCGCGGCGAACCTCCTCGCTCTCGGCGGGGAGCCGAGCGGCCGACGGATGGACGGCGACCCGGAACCCCTTCGCCCTCGATCGCCGAGTCCGAGTCGATGGAGAGATCCCCGATCCTCGCGGACGTTCGGCCGCCGGCACCCGAGCCTCGTCGCCCTTCGGTCGAGCACCGGGTCTCCGTCCTGGTTCGGGACCTTCGATCCCCAGCACCATCGCCCTCGCTGCGTCTACGGTGCCGGCGTGGACCTGAGTGATCCGCTCACCGAGGCGCCGGCGGTCATCGCGCGCCGGATCCTCGACGTCCATGTCGAGTGCTTCGCACTCGCCCCGTCATCGTTCCGTTTCGCCCGCGAATCGGTCCGTGGTCCGATCCACGTCGTCCACTTCGTCCAGGTCTTCGACGGTCTTCCCGTTCGAGGGAGCCGCGCGGACGTGACGCTGCGTCGCGTGGACGATGGGTCGGGTTCCCACTGGGTCTGGAACCGGCTCGATCTCGAGGCGATCGATGCGGCGCCACGGCCTCTCGTCGGCTTTCGTTCCCCGGAGGAGGCGATCGCGCGCGCACAGGCCATCGTGGTCGGGGCGGTGGATGTCCGCGCCCCGCGGCTCGAACTCCTTCCGGTCCCCTCGTCGAACGCGTCCGATGGGAACTGGACGGGACGCCCGGTCTACACGATCGAGGTCCGCACCGAGCACCCGGTGGCGCTGCGGCGCCTGCACCTCGACGCGCGAACACTGGAGTGTTGCGCCAATGTCGACACCACGTGCGATCTCGACGTGGTCGGTCACGCCGAGGGATGGGGATCCCCGGAGCTGTGGCCCGATCTCCCCACCCAACCGCCGGTGCTCCAACCGCTCGCGGGGCTCCAGATCGTGGTCCCGGGATTCGGAGAGACGATCACCGACGCGCTCGGGAACTTCGTCGTGCCGGGCGGCGGGACCGATCCGGTCGACCTGTGGGTCGGTCTCCAGGGCCCGTTCGTCCAGGTCCAGAACGCGTCGGGACCGGAGGCGACCGTCGCCGCGACGCTGCTCCCCGGAACTCCGTCGACACTGACCTTCGGCGCATCGTCGAACGCCACCGAGATCGCTCAGATCAACGGCTTCGTCCATACGAACATCGCGCACGACTTCCTCGCGACGCTCGCACCGAACTCCGCTCTCGACATCCCTCTGCCCTGCGTCGTCAACGAGTCGACGGGGGGCTGTGTCGCCTACTACTCCGACGGCGAGATCCACTTCTCGGTCGCCGGTGGGGCATGCGTCAACACCGCGTACTCGACCATCGTCTACCACGAGTACGCCCATGCGATCCTCGACCTCGAGCACGGTTTCGATCCCGGCTCCTACCACGAGGGCATGGCCGACGCATACTCGGCGCTCCTCACCGATGACCCGAACGTCGGCCTCGCCTACGAGTCCGGACTCGTGCTCCGCAATGTCGATACGCGGGACCGGGGCTACCCGGA
>JAGQRC010000215.1:0-4467 GCA_020425835.1 Planctomycetota bacterium
ACGCGCACCGACGGTGAGCTGCGACCGCTGTGCTCGCCCGAGGAAGGACCCGCCACCGAAGCCATCGAGAATCACGCCCTCGGCATCGGTGATCAGGCCGACGTAGCCCGTGTGCTCGAGGGTCCCGACCAGCTCGTCGATGATCCCGCGCGCGATGCGGCGCATTCGGTCCAGGCGCGCCTGACGCTCGAGGAGTTCGCTCCGCTCGACGAACGCGGCTTGCGGAGGTGGACCCTCGAACGATGCCCCGCCGTCGGTGGATCGACGCCAGCTGCGCAACAGGACCGGGTCGAGCGAGCGATCGGCGACGCCTTCCGCGAAGTGCTGCCACGTGCGTCGGTCGGGGGCCTGGAGGTTGATCACGCGTGTCCTTCCCGGGGAGACGGTCTCTCGAGCCTCCATTGTCGGACCGGCCCCGGGGGATGCAACGCAACAGTTCGGGACACGTTGGCTGCGACAGTGTCGCGTGCCACGTGTTGCGACGATGTTGGAGTCGCCCGCCGAGCCCCACAGGAACCGCACTCCCGTGGGTTTCCGCGGTTGGCACAACGAGTGCCCCGCCGCCACACCTCGATCGGCGGCGCGACAACTCTGCGACATGTGTCGCGGGGCCGCCCGCTCGTTCCCCCCGGCACGCGGAGCCCGCGTGGATCGAGTCCGACAGAACGACCCGTGAGTGAAACCCAGAAGGAGGACCGATGACCTACTCGCCGCCCAACCAGAAGGACGCCGTCGTCCAGTTCAAGAGCCGATACGAGAACTACATTGGCGGCGAATGGACCCCCCCTCGCGACGGCAACTACTTCGAGAACGTCTCGCCGGTGACCGGAAAGCCGTTCGCCGAGTACGCGCGCTCGACGGGGAAGGACATCGAGATCGCGCTCGATGCCGCGCACCGGGCCTATCCGATCTGGTCGAGGACGTCCGCGGCGGAGCGTGCCGGCGTGCTCCAGAAGATCGCGGACGTGATCGAGAACAACGTCGAGATGTTCGCGGTCGCCGAGTCCTGGGACAACGGCAAGCCGGTTCGTGAGACCCTCGCCGCGGACATGCCGCTGGCGATCGATCACTTCCGATACTTCGCGAGCTGCATCCGGGCGCAAGAAGGGACCGTTGCGGAGCTCGACGAGCACACGGTCGCCTATCACATCCACGAGCCCATTGGTGTCGTCGGTCAGATCATCCCCTGGAACTTCCCGCTGCTGATGGCAGCGTGGAAAGTCGCTCCGGCCCTCGCCGCGGGGAACTGCGTCGTGCTCAAGCCGGCCGAGCAGACCCCGTCGACGATCCTCCTCTTGATGGAGCTCTGCCAGGACATCATCCCCCCCGGTGTGCTCAACGTGGTCAATGGCTTCGGCATCGAGGCGGGCAAGCCGCTGGCGACGAGCAACCGCGTCGCGAAGGTCGCCTTTACCGGCGAGACGACGACGGGCCGACTGATCATGCAGTACGCGTCGGAGAACCTGATCCCGGTCACGCTCGAGCTCGGCGGGAAGAGCCCCAACATCTTCTTCGCCGACTGCTTCGCCCAGGACGACGATTTCGCTCAGAAGGCCCTCGAAGGCTTCGCGATGTTCGCCCTCAACCAGGGAGAGGTCTGCACCTGTCCCTCTCGAGCGCTCGTGGACTCGAAGTTCTACGACACCTTCCTCCAGAAGGCGGTGGCCCGCACCTCCCAGCACAAGCCGGGCAACCCCCTCGACCCCGCGACCACCGTCGGAGCGCAGGCGTCGCGAGACCAGCTCGAAAAGATCCTCGCCTATCTCGACATCGGTCGGCAGGAGGGCGCGAAAGTGCTCCTCGGCGGTCAGCGCGCGCAACTCTCGGGCGACCTCGCCGAAGGGTTCTACGTGGAGCCGACGATCTTCGAGGGCACCAATGACATGCGCGTGTTCCAGGAGGAGATCTTCGGACCCGTCGTGTCGGTGACCAAGTTCGACGGTTACGACAACGCCATCGACATCGCCAACGACACGCTGTACGGACTCGGTGCTGGGGTCTGGACCCGAGACATCGCGACGGCGTACCGTGCGGGTCGCGCCATCCAAGCCGGTCGGGTCTGGACGAACTGCTACCACCTCTACCCGGCTCACGCCGCGTTCGGGGGCTACAAGCACTCGGGTATCGGCCGGGAGACGCACAAGATGATGCTCGACCACTACCAGCAGACCAAGAACTTGCTCGTCAGCTACGATCCGAAGCCGATGGGTTTCTTCTGATGCCCGGCGCGGACGCCACGTCGTCCGATGGCGTCGGCGCCACCGACGCAGCCGTCGCGTTGATCCGGGAGCTCCGGACTCGACACGGTCCGATCATGTTCCATCAATCCGGCGGCTGCTGCGACGGCAGCGCCCCGATGTGCTTCGTCGTCGGCGAGTTCAAGCTGGGCGAGCGCGACGTCCTCCTCGGCGAGGTCGACGGTGCCCCGTTCTACATCGGCGGGGCCCAGCACGAACGTTGGAAGCACACGCGCCTCACCCTCGACGTCGTCGAGGGTCGGGGCGCGAGCTTCTCCCTCGAGATTCCGGAAGGCGTGAGATTCATCATCCGCTCGACCCTGTGTGACCCGAACGACTGACCCGGATCGACGACTCGTCGCAACGCCCTCAGCGTCGACACATCTTCCGCGACGGCTTCGGACTCGGAAGGGACCGAGACGAGGCTCGACGTCACCCGCGCCGCCGGGATGCTGTCGATACCCCTGGTCGCGATCCTCGTGACGCCGCTCCACGCAGTCCGATCGCACCGGTCCCGACGTGGGCCCCCCGAGCCGAGAGAAACCGATGCATCAACGCTCGAGTGACACCCGCGCGCGTAAGCCGTCGTGCTCGAAGGTCAGGCCGAACCGACCGAGCTCGAACTCGTCGAATCGCGTGAGGAAAGTGGTCGCGGTCTTCGGCTCGAGTGGGTGCCCGTAGGCGGGCGACTCGTAGGTCTGGGCTTCCTCGTTCCAGACGTACTCGCGGCCGGACGGGCAGCGCAAGTGAACCTGCCAGAGATGCTCGTGGAAGGCGACCGCGTCGATGCCGGGGTAGAGCCGTCTCCACTCGTTGAGGATCGCGAGGTTGCTCCACGACGACCGCTGCGCCTCTCGCACGAGGTCGTTGTGGTAGAGAATGTCGAGAACGCGGAGCGCGGAGCGCCGGAGTTCGAAGCCGACGTTCCGACCGAGCCATGCCTCGGGCTCCTCCGCGACGCGTTTCTCCGACGTGGGCTCCTCGCGCGCGGAGCCGGCGCCCGCTCCGCCATCCGACGCCGTTTCGCCCTCGCCGATCGTCCGCTGGCCGAACTGCGCCAGGGTCCTCTTCATCACGTCTTCGCGCAACGACAGGTAGAAGTGTCGACCGTTCGTCGCATAGCAGAGCGTGTAGTCCTCTCCACCCATCGACCGACGCGCGCTCTCGGTCGCCGAGATCTTCACGTAGGGCATGCCCTCGTTCTCGACGGTCTGCCACTGCGTCATTCCGGGAGCGGATCCCATGGCGAGCCCGCGGATCATCGTCAGGAAGCCGGTCAGGATCAGCGGGTTCTGCACCTCGATCGCGGCGACGACGGGGGTCTGGAAGAGATCCGACTCGCGCGGCATTCCGCCATCCGGGTTCTCCTCGAGCTTCTTCTGCCAGTCCTGATCGCGTTCGATCCAGAGCTCGATCGAGCGGCCGACCCAACCGAGCGGTCGGAACCGCACAGGACCTTGATTCATGTCCGACAGCATGCCGCCGAGGTCCCGAACCGGCTCCGAGTCGCAGTTCACACTGAAGATGAAGTGCAGGAGCGAATCGTCGTGCCGGTGCCCCGCGCTCGGATCGAAGTCGACGCCTTGCGTGAACTCGATCCAGTCGCGGTAGTCGCTCCCCTCGATCAGCGGCATCACCGTGAGGTCGAACTCGATGCCATCGGGTCGGAGCGCGAGGTTCAGTCCGATCGGATCGAAGACCCGCCAACGCCGTTGATAGCTGTCGTGGAAGATCCGATAGGCGCTCGCCTCCTCTCGACTGACCTTCTCGATCTCCAGCTCTCGAATCGGCGTCAGGAACGCGAGGTTGCCATAGACCTCGGACTGCACGCCGGTCGACCGGAGGTGGATCGCTCCGCCACCCGAGAGCCCCATGCCGTCGTGGATGCGTCGCTCGACGAGACCGTCCGACCAGAGCTCGGACAGGTGCTCGGCCTGGAGGTCCGCCATCAGCGCGGCGGCGCGAATCCGTCGCGACGCCGCAATCCGCCATCGCGGGCTCACCCACCGGCGAATCGTCGCATCGCTGACGACCACCAGGGCGTTGTCCCCGTCCGTCCGCGGATAGCGATCGCGGAAGAAGGTGTACTCGGGCGTCTGACGTAGCGACTCGACCTTCTTCGCCGCGGCGAGTCGCAGTCGATCGAGCTGCGCGAGTGAGTTGGTGACGACCACCGAAGGGCCGACTTCCGCCAGATAGGAGCAGATCCTCCGATCCGGAGTGCGGCAGC
>JAGQRC010000215.1:4484-6596 GCA_020425835.1 Planctomycetota bacterium
AGGAGAGCGCGGCCTCACCCTCTCCGAGCGTCCCCGGAACGACATTGGCGCCGACCTCGCTCGCGACTCGGGCCAGCTTCGTCGTCAGGAAGGTGACGAGCGCGGCGGGCTCGCGAGGCTCGAACAACACCGCGAGATCACTGCCGGTCCTCAAATAGGGATCGGAGCCGGTCAACGCCATCGATGCGATCACGCGGTCACCGAACAACCGGGACAAGATGTCCCGCGAGAGCCCGAGCTGTCGCTCGTATCGATCGATCACCCGGGTATCTCCCGAGTGCGACTCGACGAGGCCGGCGAGGAGGTCCCCGAATCGGTGTCCCTCGTCGCAGAGCCGATCGAAAGCGCGGTAGGACGGGAAGAAGATGGCGTGCTGATCGAACGGGACGACGTCCGCCAGCCGATCCCCGTCGGGCGCGAGCCCCTCGATCAGCGGCGCCCAATCGAACGGCCGCACCTCGACACCGTTCAACGAGGCGATGGTCACCGTCTCTTCCCCGGCATCGCTCACCGACAACGCCCGATCGAGCTGGAGGTTCTCTGCGAGCGCGCGTCCCCCGGTCAAGAAGTGGTAGCTCGTCTGCAGCTCCTGCTCGACCGCCCAGTCGCGAAGCGTCGAAGGCGACACGTCACCGAGCGCTCGCCGAGCCTCGTCGGCCCGGTGGCGGAACCAAGCCGCACCGGCCCCGGGCCGACGCCTCAGCTCGGTGTAGTAGCTCAGCTTCGCCCGATGGAAGGCGCGCTCGTGCTCCGATGAAGCGTTCGCCGCCGCGATGTGAACGGCGTACCGCCCGTAGCCCATCCGGGTCGGCAGAACGACTTCGCCACGGAGGTCGTGTCCGCCGTCGACGCGCGCGACCAGTCGGAAGCTCTCGAATCCGAAGCGACCATTCTCATCGCTGGCGAGGTAGGCCTCGGCAGGGGGATCGAGGATCACGTGCGCGAGGGTCGCACCCTCTCCGACTGTACGCCAGTCAGCATGAGGTGTCGGGAACTCTTCGATCCCACACGCCTCGGTCAGGGCGACGTCGAAGTAGGCGACGCCATCATCCGCCCGGACACCCGAGGTCACGAGGATCGTGAGCAACCCGATCCAGAGGACGGAGTTCGACGAACCACGATGGGTGACGGTCGATGGGTTCATGGTGGGAATCCAGTTCCTGTGCTGGGAAGACACGGAGGGTTCGGAAGGAGCATCGGGGCGCGGCCCTCGCGCCCGGGACGGAGCCGTCGTAGGCCAACGGCGTGCCACGACGAGCGATCCGCGCCACTGATCTTTGTCTTGATCCTCGGCAGGCCGGGCACAGAATCGAGATCGATCGCAGAAGGAGGAAGAGTATGCGGACGACGGCGGGGCTGATCGTGCTGCTGGGGTTGGGAGGGTGCGACTCTCCCACGGTGGACTCGGTGAAGCAGCGCGCCGCGAACGGAACGCGACGCGCCGTCGAGGAGGCGCGGCAGCTCGGCCGGACCACCTGGGACCAGGGCGCCGAGTGGTGGGAGCGGAGCTCGGAGTGGAGCGGGCATCGGCTCGCCGACTTCCACGCCTACGGGGAACGACTCCGCCGGGAACACGCCGACGACATCAACGCGGTCGGCGCGGCCCTCGATGCGTTCCTTCGCCGCATCGCCCTCGACCCGGAGGCGAACCTGTCGGCGCGCTCACGTGTCGCTCGGATGATGGTCGTCATGATTCCCTTCGCCGGACCGACGAAGCGCTTCGCCGACGCACGGGCGCTCTTCGGCGCATCGATCGAGCCCCGTGACGACGCTCGACTCCAACACGCCAGACGCGAGTGCTTGCTGGCGTGCGCGGAGATCGGGCTCGACATCACCGCCTTCGGCCTGATCGAACACGCCGACCTCGTCGCCACCGGTCTCGATCGAGTGCTCACGACATTGAAGGTCACGCGTTCGGTTGGCGCGCTGGTCCACGAGGACGCCGATCTCCTGAGTTGGTTCCTCGACCAGCTCCTCGACAACGCCATCATCCGCGACGGCATCGACACCGCTCTGAGGCTCGATCTCTCGCAACTGGTGCCGACCGAGGATGGACTCCCCCCACGGTAGGCTCGGGGCACGAGGATCGGCAACCGATGGCCTCGCCACCCC
>JAGQRC010000216.1 GCA_020425835.1 Planctomycetota bacterium
CACGGTCGAGGCGGGAGAGTTCGTCGGCTATCTCGGCCCGAACGGCGCGGGGAAGTCGACGACGATCAAGATGCTCAGCGGCATCCTGGTGCCGACATCCGGCGAGGTGGACGTGTGCGGCATCGTGCCGCATCGCGATCGCCGGACGAACGCGATGAACATCGGCGCGGTGTTCGGGCAGCGCACGCAGCTCTGGTGGGATCTGCCGCCGTCGGAGGCGTACACCCTGCTCGGGAAGATCTATCGGATCGACCGCTCCGAGACGCGGTCACGCGTGAGCGAGTTGGCGGACCTCCTCGAGGTCGGCCCGGTGCTCGACACGCCGGTTCGAAAGCTCAGCCTCGGGCAGAAGATGCGCTGCGAGCTCGTCGCGGCGCTCCTCCACCGACCGAAGGTCCTCTTCCTCGACGAACCGACGATCGGCCTCGACGCGGTCGGCAAGGCGCAGGTCCGACGCCAGTTGCGATCGATCAATCGGGAGCAGGGCACGACGATCGTGCTGACGTCGCACGACCTCGACGACATCGAAGCGCTGTGCGGGCGAGTCCTCGTGATCGATCACGGCGGGATCATCCACGACGGCACGGTGGAGACACTCCGGACGAAGTTCGGCAACCGCCGCACGATCGTCGTCGACTTCGCCGTGTCGGACCCCGCGCTGGCCGAGACGCTCCCGAGTGGCGCGACGCTCGACCGGACGGCGGGACCTCGCGCCTGGATCGACTTCGACGCCGACCTCCTGACTGCGCCGACGCTGATCCGACATCTCCTCGAGACCCACGAGA
This sequence comes from Planctomycetota bacterium, assembly GCA_020425835.1. Next base: position 786 of record JAGQRC010000216.1, read on the forward strand.
TCCAGGACCTCACCGTGCGCGAGATCGACATCGAAGAGGTCGTACGACGCGTCTATCGCGGGTGAGGGGGCGCGGGGGGCCGTTCCGGATCACGAGGTCACTCCGGCGAGCTGGTATTCCCTCGCAGCGCTTCGTCGAGCTCGCGCAGTAGCTCCGGCTGGATCTCGAAGACGCCGCGGTCCTTCGGGAGGGAGTCCTGGAGGAGCATGAACTGAGAGCCCGCCTCGCGCTCCTTCCCGAGCGCCTTCGCCGCGAGGACTCGGAGCGCCCGCGAGTTGACGTCGAGATCTCGGGGGAGCGAGGACAAGAGGTCGATCGTCGCTTGCGGGTCCCCGGAGCGATAGAGCGCGAGAGCGAGCAGGCCCCGCGCTTCGACATCGTCGGGCGCGTACTCGAACAGCGATCGGGCGAGCGCCAGCATGTCCGACGTGACCTCGATCGGCGTCGAGTCTCCCGGGCGGCGACGCAATCGAGCCCGCAACTCGCTCTTGACCCGCTCGTAGGAATCGCCGGTCGATCGAATGTGGAAGTAGGCGATCTCGCGGGCCCACGCCGGCATCTCCTGCTCGCGCAACGCCCGGACGGCCCGCTCGATGAATCGGTATCGGCTCAACAGCTCGTCGGCGATCTCGATGACCAGATCGTGCTGCCGCAGTCTCTCGTCGTCGGCGGTGACCGCCTCCAGCTCCACGCGGTGGCCGCGGTGGTCGTACGCGACGAGCGTTCCGTCGGAGAGTTCACCGGCGACCTTGTAGGACAGCGCGACGTCCCCCGAGATCGTCAGGAGCGGCTCCGGAGGATCGAGCGCGTAGACCTGCAACCGAGCGGGATCGCTCAGAGAGACGAAGAACCGGGATCGATCGAGGCTCGGCACGATCCCCCACGCCGAGTGACGGCCGAGGGAGTCGATCCAGGGGTCGTCCGTCTCGCTCGGATGTCGACCGAGCACCAAGCGGGCGATCTCGCGCCGCGCATCCCCGGGAGCCCCGAACAGGCAGAGCGCCTCCTCGCCCGTCGCGTCGAAGGCGAGCGCATAGCACGTGCCTCGACCCGGACGGAGCCGACGGATGTGTCGCCAGCTCGCGGCGCTCGCGGGATCCGTGCCCGGATCCCGCATCCAGAAGTCGATCGCCCCCGATTGGAGTCCGAGCAAGATCCGCGTCGCATCCGGCGAGAGGTCGAAGCCGGTGGTCGCGCGAGGTCCCCGTCCGTTGCCGAGGGGTGGTCGCGCGCCGCGGGCCGGGCCGGGACGGGGCGGACCCGGTCGCTCCACGATGAGTGTGCCGACTTCACGGGCCGCCGCCCCATCGAGGAAGTGGACCACTCCATCCTCCGTCAGCGCGATCCACCGGTCGTTGCCCGGGAGCGAGCGAACGGCGCGCACCGGAGTGTCGCCGAGGTCGAGCGATCGCACCGTCGGCTCACCCGACTCCGTGTGTCGGATCCATCGGACCGAGCCGTCGTCGAAGCCGACGCCCGCGGTGCCGCCGGTCTCGTCGAAGTCGGAGACGAGGGCGGCCGAATCGGCGTCGACGGTCGACTCCGCCGTCGAGCCGCTTCGGTCGCGGACGTGCAAGGTCCAACCGTAGGTCGCCTGAGTGACCTCCCACGAGCCGACTGGCGACACGGTGAGGAAGCGGAACGTCGCCTCGTCCGGGGGGGCGGCGCGATCGATCGACCAGATGCGAATCGTTCCGTCGCGAGAGCCCGAGACCAACCGACGACCGTCGGGCGTGAACGCGACACAGGTCGTGCCCGCGCGGTGACCGACGAGCACCGGTCCGGGTGTGCCATCGCTCGCGCGCCAGAGGCGCACCGTCGCATCCTCGGAGGTCGAGGCGAGCCAAGTTCCGTGCGGGTCGTACACGAGGTCGGTCACGCTGTCGCGATGACCGAGGAGACGACGCACCGGAGAGCCCGTGTCCGCCGATCGGATGGTGATCGAGAGGTCGTCGGTCGCATCCGCGATCTCGTTGCGAATCGGGTCGAACGCGAGGACGGCGGAGACGAGACGCCGGGTGAGCTCCGTCGACTCGAGCAGCGGCAGGCCGGTGTCCACGTCCCACAGCCAGAGTCCACCCCCGACGCCGCGCGCGGCCAGACGCGCTCGACTCGGGGCGACCGCGATCGCCGCCGCGGGTTGGGTGAGCTCGAAGCGCTTCTCCGTCTTGTCGGGCAGGTGGAAGAGCGAGACGTGGTCGCCGATCGCGAGCGCGACCCAGAACGCGTCGCTCCCGTCCGGCTCGATGGTGTACGTGCGGAGGGTGTCGCCGAGGCGATAGGCGTCCGTGAGCGCCCGACGTCGATCGACGGAGAAGACGGTGAGGTCGCCGCCCTCGGTCGCGGCGAAGAAGTGGCGCGCGTCGAGGAAGGTGATCGGCGCGCGCGCGGAGATCCGCGCGTCCTCGACCGGCCCGAGGAGGCGCTGATCGGCCAGGTTCCAGACGAGGGCCGCGCCGGTCTGGTCGACGGAGACGGCCACTTCGCCATCGGGTGAGACTGCGACCTCCGTCACCGGTGCGACGTGGCCGATCAGCGCGGGCTCCGCCGATCGCGTGGCCCGCGAGAGGTAGTACCACTCCCAACCCCGACGCGTCGCGGCCGCGGAGTCCAAGTATTCCTGGGCGGCACGGACGTCGCGGCTCCGGACGGATGCATCGGCGGCGGCGATCGCAGCGCGGTACGCGGCGCGCTCGGCGAGTTCGCGCTCCCCCTCCGCTTCGGCGCGCGCCTCGACCGCGCGACGCCGCTCGCGCTCGGTCTCGATCGTGTTCTCCAATGCGTGCAGCCATCCCCAGGTCGTGGAGACGAACCCCGCGACGACGGCGACTGCGACGCCGACCGCGGCGAAGGTGAGCGCGCGGTGGCGACGCGCGAAGCGCTGCAGCTGGTAGAAGAAGCTCGGCGGGCGGGCGAGGATCGCATCGCCGCGCAGGAAGCGGCGCAGGTCCTCGCCGAGCTCGTGTGCCGAGGCGTAGCGACGCTCCTTGTCCTTTTCGAGCGCCTTCAGCGTGATCGTCTCCAGATCGCCGCGCAGCGTGGCGACGCGCGTGGACGGCCGGGCCGGAGACTCTTCGCGGATGACCTGCGACGCTTCGTAGATCGCGCGACCCTCGAGGTCGTAGGGGAACGCCCCGGTGAGGAGTTCGTAGAGCACGACGCCGAGCGCGTAGACGTCCGAACGCGTGTCGATCTCGGCGGGATCCCCGCTGACCTGCTCCGGGCTCATGTACTGCAAGGTGCCGAGGAGCTGCCCGACGCTGGTGTAGGCGGTCGTCACTCCGGGAGCGCTCGCCGCGCGGGCGACGCCGAAGTCGATGATCTTGGGATGACCCTCGCGGTCGACGAGGATGTTGGCTGGCTTGAGGTCGCGATGGATCACGCCGCGCTGGTGACCGTGATGGACCGCGTCGCAGACCTCGACGAACAGTCGAACCCGGTCGCGGATCGAGGCCCCTCGCTCATCGCAGAATCGACCGAGGGGACGAGCGCCTTCGATCAACTCCATCGCGAAGTAGGGTCGGCGTCGTCCCGCGTGCTCGAACGTCCCCGCATCGTAGACCTGCGCGATGCCCGGATGCCGGAGCTGGGCGAGGATCTGGGTCTCGTACTCGAATCGTCGCAAGAGCTCCGGCGAGGTCATCTCCTCGCGAAGCACCTTCAGCGCGACCAGTCGACGCGGGTGCTCCTGCTCGGCCTCGAAGACCGTGCCCATGCCGCCCGTCGCGATGCGCGCCCGAATGCGGAACGGACCGATCCGCGCGGGAACCTCGAACGACTCACCCTCGGGCGGGATGGGGGCGACCGTCGAGTCGGGAGGGGGATCCAGGGGGAGCGTCTCCGCCGGGTCGATCCGACGCGGATCGCGCTCGCGGTTCCGGTCGCCGTTCGTCACCGCTCGACTCTTCCCTTCGTCCCCACGCGGGTCGACGGACCTCGCCGACTCACAACAGAGCGATCACCAGGCCACTGCGGACCTTGGGGTCGAACCACGTCGACTTCGGGGGCATGAACCGGTTCTGTCGACAGACCTCCACGAACTGATCGACGGTGACCGGCGCGAGGGTGATCGCGAGCTGATGGTCGCCGCTCTCCACGCGACGTTGCAGGTAGGCCGCCGACTTGTTGCCACCGACGAAATCGATGGCGGCATCCTTGGGGTCGTCGAGGCCGAGCACCCGTGCGAAGAGGTTCCGCTGCACGATGTCGGCGTCGATGTCCTGAGCGGCGTCGTCGGGATCGAACGTGCCGTCCTTCGGACGGAGTCGATGCCAGCGACCTCCGGCGAAGAGGCCGATCTCGTGGACTCTGTTCGGGGAGAACGGGTCGGTCCCGAGCGCCTCGATCTCGAATGCGTCCGACGCCCGCTCCAGCACCGATGCCGGCGCGAGGTCGGTGCGCACCAGCCGGTTGTACGGCGCGATGCCGGTCTCCCGAACGGGGAAGATGACGTTGAGGAACTCCTCGTGTCCGAGGAGGGCGGCGGCGGCGCTGCGATGGTTGCCGTCGGCGACGTAGGCGACCGGCTCCTCCGCGAGGAGTCGGGAGAGCTTCGCGATGGGCTCCGGCGACGACACCCTCCAGAGACGATGGGTCGCGCCCCCTTCATCCTTCACGGCGAAGTCGCAGTCGCGGCTCGACGTCACCTCGCGGAGCTCGGCGGCGACGCGACCCGTGGTGTCCTCGATCGCGTTGTTCACCGCGCCGATGAACGACTTCGTCGCCTGGATCAGATCGGCGCGTCCGCGCGCCTTCGACTCGCGGATGCCCTCGTTGCGGACGATGCACCCCGCAGGGTTCGCCTCGGTCCGGATCTCCCCGGTGAGCGCCATGCAGAGCAGCCCGGTCTGCGTGCGGCCGTTCTTCTCGATGGAGTAGACCCACACCGAATCGCGGACCTCTTCGACCGGACCCTCGCGGCGCAGTCGTCGGAGGTTCGCGCCAGCCCGGTCGAGCGCCTCGGCCGAGCCCTCCTCGAGGAAGGCGTCGGGGCTCGCCGTGTCGCAGTGGGGCATCGTCGTCCGCAGGATCGCGAAGGGACGCCCTTGGACCAGATCCCAGACCTCGCGGTCGCTCTGGAACTCGTCGTAGTTGGGGCAGCTCACCGCGACGGCGGCATCGCTGTCGCGCGGGACGAGGGCGTGGCGGACGGCGCGGATGGTGACCATGGGAGGCTTCGGCTTTCCGGGGTTCGGGTGCCGTGGTTGTAGGCAGCTTCCCCTTCGCTGGCAACCTGCTTTCTCGGACCTTGGAGGCGTGTCGGAAGACTCATTCCGGCCGAGAGCCCGCGCCATCCGATCTCAAGGGGGATCCCCGGTGATCCGAAGAAGGAGAGGCGTCGCGCGCGGTTCCTTCCTCGGAACTTCGATCGCGAGCCGGACCGCCGAGGAACAGGACTCGTGAGCACGACGACCACCACCCCAGAGGCGAGCGACGCGACGCCGCACGCTCCGACCATCGCGGACGGGCGGATCGAGCCGGTTCGACACCGGATCCGTCCCGAACGGGGCTGGGTCGCGATCGACTTCCGCGAGCTCTGGTCGTACCGGGAGCTCCTCTTCTTCCTCGTCTGGCGCGACGTCAAGGTTCGCTACAAGCAGACGGTGCTCGGCGCGGCGTGGGCGATCCTCCAGCCGCTGTTCACGATGCTCGTCTTCACCCTCTTCTTCGGGCGACTCGCTTCGATGCCGTCGGATGGTGTGCCGTACTCGCTGTTCGCGTTCGCGGCGCTCGTCCCGTGGATGTTCTTCGCGAACGCCCTGCTGATCGGATCGACGAGCGTCG
>JAGQRC010000217.1:0-3567 GCA_020425835.1 Planctomycetota bacterium
TCCTGAGGGTCACGAAACTGGAGTCCCAGACGGACGGATCGACCAGTCCGCTCGCGGTCGGCGGCGCGACCGAACTGACGCTGACCGGTGGGTCGCCGCGCTCCGGGACGCTCGCCTCCGGTCGAGATCCCTGGGCGGACAGCATCACCGCGCGACTGCTCGGCGACGACGACATCCCGACGATCGAAGTCACGATCGACGGTGGACCCGGACCGGTGACCGTGACGCGAACCCTGCGCGCGAGGGAGCTCTCGATCCTCCGCGCGGAGCTGCGATTCGATTGCGAGGCGAGGACGAGTCGAGTCACGCGCACCGACTCGAGGGCGGTCTGGCTGCTCGAGCTCCGGCGCGTCCTCCGGAAGACCGACGGGGGACTGGACCGCGCGACGGCCGACACTCGATCGATCGATGTCGGACTCGCGGACCGTGACCTCCGCGCGACGTTGGAGGCCATCGTGAGCGACCCCGAGCCCGAAGTAGCGAGCGCCACGGCGGCGCTCCGGGTCGCCCGCTGGATCCAGTCGGAGCCGATCGTCGAGTCGGCCTCGAGGCGCGAGTGGAGCCCGGTGCTCCGTATCGAGTCGCTGCTGGCGCGAATGGACCAACTGACGTCGGACGAGCGAGAGGAGCTGGAGCGCTGGGCGGGCGCCTCGGCGGAGTTCGACGATCCCGGCCGCCGCGCCCGGGCGGTGATCGGTCTGCTCCGAACCGAACGTCCTCCTTCCGCTTCGGGACTCCGGCTCGTGTTGGCGCAGTTGAACGAGCTTCCCCCGGCATGGCAGTACGAGGCACTCCTCGGACTGGACGATCGTTGGAGGACGGGGTCGGAGGAGGATCGCGCCGCGATCTTCGAGACGATCGCGCAACCTGACACCTTCTCGTTCCTTCCGTGGTCCAACGAGGGACTCGTCGAGTCCCTGTGGGCCCGAGCGGTCGCCGAGCTTCCCTCGACCCGGACGCTGCCGGTGCTCCAGCGCGAACTCCAAGATCTCAATCCGGCCACGGGTGGCGGCACGTTCCGGGTGCGCGCCCTGGTCGACGCGGTCTCGACGCTGGTTCGGGGAGAGGCCCTCGACCTGGGCGAGTGCCTCGAGCCCCTCTTCGGTCTCATGGACACGCCCGGTTACTCCGACATCGCGTTCGATCCCATTGCAGACGCCGTGACCGCGGGTCGAGCGGACGACGACGACTGGGAGCGGATCGCCACGGCGGTCGATGAGACCTTCAAGGATGGCGAGCCCTCGACGCAGGCGCGGTTGGACCAGGCACTGGCCGGTCTCCTCCGTCGGCCGGAGCTCGACCCGGAGTCGCGTCGACGCCTCTGGTCGTTGCGGGTGCACCGCCTGGCCAACATGCCGGATCGATACGCTCACCAACGGCAGACCCTCGATCGAGAGCTGATCGGAGAATTCGGCGAGCTCGAGGGGCCGGCGCCGGCGCCGCAACGCGCCCCCGAGTGGACCGCTCGCTCCGAGGAGTGGCTCGAACGCATCGGGAAGGCGGAGGCGTCGACCTTCGTGACGACGGAATCCGCCGCGGAGTTCGGGCTGGTCGAGGTCGAACTGCGCATGCCCAACGACCGCGTCACCGAGGTCATCCGGTTCGACCGCTACGAGGTGGCGGAAGGCGTGGCGATTCCCCGGGCGGAGAGCGACGCATCGAGCGTACTTCTCGAGCCCTACCAGACCGGTGTCGCCGCACGCCAAGCGGACACCATTCCGAGCCGATTCCGACTCTCGGGTTCGGTCGTGTTCCTCGATCGCCCGTCCCTGCGCAGCACCGTCCGACAATCGCGGGCGTTCCGGTTGCTCTTGGGCGAGGACGACTACCGGCCCTCGGGCGACGTCCGGGTGCAGCAGATGATCTCGTTCCGCACGTTGCAGTGGTTGCGCCCGATCGAGAGCCCGATTCCAGACTGGCCCGCGACGATCGTCGCGTTGGTGGATGGGGCGACGGATCCGGATGCGGCGCGACGGGACGCCTGCTTGAGAGTGATCTCGGAAGCGCGGCTCGTCGAGGCCCACGCGGCACTGGTGGCCCTCTACGAGAAGGAGCCGACCGATCGCTTGGCGATCACACTCCTGGCGTTGGGCGACCTGCGCGGGCGTGCGGAACTGCTCGGGAAGCTCGCAGAGATGGTCGCGGCCGACGCACTCGCCGTGCTGACGACGCTGGCCGAGTCGGGCGATCGCGAGGCGATCGACCGAGTTCTCACCTGGACCGTCGACCCACCGGCCCGTCTCAACGGGCAGATCTTCGGCTTCCTGAGAATCCTCGAGTCGGTGGCTCGGGACCATCGCCAGGAGCTCGACCGCCCACGGTGGATCGAGACCTTGATCGCGAGCCTCTCGCAGACCAGCGCGCGACACATGGCGACCCGGCTCCTCCGGGAACTCACGGGCGAAGACTTCGGGTATCAACGCGTCGGTCAGGACTACCCGGATCGCACGGAGCGGCGAGCCGCCGAGGAGGCGATCATCGGGGAGTGGCGGGAGTGGTACCGACGATTCTCGGTCCAGCAATCCAAGTCCGCCCGCGACTGATCGTTAATACCGCCAAATTCTGTCGCGCAAGATCGCCCGGAAAGCTGACCGATAGCTGGCAGTGCCGAAGCTGGTGGCGTGCTCGACTCCGCCGCTTTCCCGCGTCCCTCACGAGGCGCCGAATCGCCTCCTCCTCGCTGGCGCTCACCTGACCCCTTCCGCCCGTCTCGAAGGAATCGAGTCGGACGGTTTCGAGGGCGCCCAGGGCTGCGAGGTGAGACCCGGGAAACGACGGAGCGAAGGTGCGGTGCCGCGGACGTGCCCGATTCGGACCATGCCGCTCACATTGACGGTCTGGCCGAAGGGAGCCCGCTCTCGTCCGGTCTGCTGGTGACCGCCCCCGCGGAACACCGGGATCCACTTCGAGTGGGGTCATCGTGGTGGAAGGAGCCCGTCATTAGTGCCAAAGAAGTCGGTCTCGAGACCTACTTTCGAGACATCAATCGATACCCGCTTCTGACCAAGGAAGAAGAGCGCGAGCTCGCCGTTCAGGTGCAAGCCGGCGACGTGGAAGCACGGGACAAGCTCACGCGATCGAACCTTCGCTTGGTCGTGTCGATCGCGAAGAACTACGTCGACCGCGGCCTCTCGCTGCTCGACCTGATCGAGGAGGGAAACCTCGGCCTGCTCAAGGCAGTCGAGCGCTTCGACCCCGCTGAAGAGTGCCGGTTCTCCACGTACGCGACGTGGTGGATCAAGCAGTCGATCAAGCGGGCCCTGATCGACACGGTCAAGGCGGTCAGGATCCCGAGCTACATGGTCGAGACGATCTCGAAGTGGAAGAAGGCAGCGGCCACCCTGGCGATCAAGCTCGGGCGCCCGCCGATGTTCCACGAGATCGCCGACGCCATGGAGATCCCCCTCGAGAACACGGGGATCATCCAGGCGGCGATCCAAGCCTCCAACTCGGCGAGTCAGGCGATCTCGCTCGAGAACATGTGGACCTTGTCCGATGTGCTCGAGGACAAGAACCAGATCACGCCACACCAGGTTCTGGCCCAGGCGATCGAGCTCGAGACGGTGG
>JAGQRC010000217.1:3612-6542 GCA_020425835.1 Planctomycetota bacterium
CTCGCGCTCCTGGAGGACCGGGACTCCCGGATACTCCGCATGCGCTACGGGCTCGACACCGGCGATCCGATGACGCTCAAGGAAATCGGTGAGCGGGTCAGCTTGTCTCGCGAGCGGGTGCGTCAGATCGAGAACGAAGCGCTGAAGAAGCTCTACGCCATCGTCAGCGGGGAGGAGCCGGAACCCGAGCCGACCCCGAAGCCCAAGGCCAAGGCGAAGTCGAACCGGCGCGGCAGCGGCAAGAGTTCGAAGAGCAGCCGGTCCCGCGAGCTCGAGAAGGCCTGATCGGCCGACACCGCTCGATCGGACGGAGCCGGCCCCGCCGATCTCGGCGGGGCCGGCTCTGTCTCGTCGAATCGTCGGTTCGATGGGCATCGGGGTCGCGGTCGCGGCGACTTCGGGTCTGTCCACGAAGCACTCCCCGGCCTACAATCCGCCGCTTCATCCCGGGGAGCTCCGCCCGACGGACGGGCAAGTTCGACCCGGCGAGCCGCCGATCGAGGAGGCGCGATGGGGCTGGACGAGCTTCGGCGGTACATCCGCGATGTCGCCGACTTTCCCAAGCCAGGGATCGTCTTCAAGGACATCACGCCCATGCTCGGCCACCCCGAGGCCTTTCGCCGGGCGATCGATCTGATGGCGGAGTCGGTCCCGGACGGGGTGCAGACCATCGTCGCTCCGGAGGCGCGGGGATTCATCTTCGGAGCCGCGGTCGCTCACGCGCGATCGCTCGGTTTCGTCCCGATCCGGAAGCCCGGGAAGCTCCCGCACGACACGCACTCCGTCTCCTACGACCTCGAGTACGGCCAGGACACCGTCGAAATGCACGTCGACGGGGTGGATGACGGCGAGAACGTCCTGCTCATCGACGACGTGTTGGCGACCGGCGGAACCATGCGGGCGTGCGTCGACCTCGTCGAGTCCCGCGGTGCACGTGTGCGGGGTTGCCTGTTCTTCATGGAGCTCGGCTTCCTCGAGGGTCGGAAGCGACTCGGGAATGTCCGGGTGGAGTCGGTGATTCGAGAGTGACGTTGAACCGAAACCAGGCCAAGAAGCTCGCGGAGTGCATGCTCGTCGAGGCCGACCGCGCACTCCGATCGATCAAGAGCCCAGGATACCCACGCCCCTATTACGTCTCCTACCTGCTGCGCGACCAGGAGTCCTGGGAGCTCAAGGCGCGCTTCGGTGCGCTCACCCATGATGAGCACCGGCATCGACGCCCCTGTTTCTGTGACATGCGCGTCGGATCGTACCGCTACGACCACGTGCAGGACGGAGGGCTGTCGTACTCGAGCCGGGACGACGAGTCGTTCGCGTACAGCTTCCTACCGTTCGGGGGGGATGTCGAAGGACTGCGTCACTCGCTCTGGAGACTGGCCGAGACGCGCTATCGAGAGTCGGTGGAGAGTCTCGCGCAGAAGAAGTCCCAGGAGCTGACCTACCTCGACCGGAACCGCAGCTTCGCGTCGTTCGAGAAACGGCCGACCACCGTGGACGTCCGGCTCTCGCGACTGACGCCGGTCGATGTCGATCACTGGCGACGATTCGTGATCAAGGCGTCCGCACTCCTGCGGAAGTTCCCGGCGATCAAGAACTCGTCGGTCCGTTTCGCCGTGACCCACCAGGTGAAGCTCTTCGTCTCCACCGACGGCTCGATGCAGGTCCAGAATGCGTCGTACTGGAATCTGGAGGCGTACCTCTGGCTGCTGGCGAAGAGCGGCGACGCGTTCCCCTGGACGATCAACTACTTCGTGACCGACCCGACGGAGCTTCCCGATGCGCGTCGGTTCCATGCCGAGATCCGCTCGACGGTCGCGTTGCTCGAGAAGCTCGCGGAGGCGCCGCCACTGCGCGCCTATGCGGGCCCGGTGCTGCTCGACCCGGGTCCGGCCGGGCTCCTGATCCACGAAGCGCTGGGGCACCGACTGGAGGGCAACCGCATGCTCTCCTCCGGAGAAGGGCAGACGTTCCGCGACTCGCTAGGACACGCGGTCCTTCCGGAGTTCCTCTCGATCGCCGACGAACCGTGCCGCGCGCGGTTCGACGGGCGCTCCCTCGTCGGGCACTACCGCTTCGACGACGAGGGTGTCCCCGCCGGCGACGCCACCCTGATCGACCGCGGAGTGCTGAAGACGTTCCTCACGTCGCGAGCGCCGATCGCCAAGCGGCACCATTCCAACGGGCACGCCCGGAACGAGTCGTACGAACGGCCGATCAGCCGGATGGCGGTCACGCGCGTCATCCCGCACGAGGGTCTCTCCGACGAGGAGCTCAAGGCGGAGCTGATCGAAGAGATCCGGCATCAGGGACTTCCCTACGGGATTCGGATCCTCCGGGCGTCGGGAGGCGAGACCACGACGGACGCCTACGACTTCCAGGCGTTCCTCGGCGAGATCAATCTGGCCTCGAGGGTCTATCCAGACGGTCGCGAGGAGTGGATTCGTGGCGTCGATTTCGTCGGCACCCCACTGAACGCCACGCGCAGCATCATCGCGACTGGATCGCGCGTCGAGATCGACAACGCCTTTTGCGGCGCGGAGTCGGGTTGGGTTCCGGTCACGACCATCAGCCCAGCGCTCCTGGTGGCGCATCTCGAGTTGCAAGCAAAGTCCGACGCTCCCTTTACGCAGTTCGCCTACCCGATGCCGTGGGAGTGAGTCGACCGACGCGCCTCGACGTCGCCAAGTCGCTCCGCGGCCGACAAGCCGACTCTTCCGAGCCACTTGAGGAACTGTCCCGGGTGATGGCCCCAGCGTTCGGAAAGCTCGCCAACACGGACAGACCGAGGGTTGTCCGAACACCGGGGCACCCCTACAATCCGGGCCTGATAGAGTGCGTCGATGCAGCCCGACCTGGGGCGACGCACATCTGTCAGTGGGCTCGACCGCGAACAAGCGACTCCATCGCCCCCCGCGGGTGAATGACGTTGG